>DAOUUS010000196.1 GCA_030668065.1 Candidatus Methanophagales archaeon | reverse complement strand
TATAAAGACCGAACTGAGAACCGGAGCAGCCCTTATGCCACCGCACTTGCAATCTCGGCATTGTCCGTATCCAACCAATCACAAAACTCAGAAGCAATAGAAACGGCAACCGAGTATCTGCTATCGAACCAGGATAAAGCCGGATATTTTACGGATTCTGCTCATAGCGAGTTGAAAACCACGGTTTATGCCATCGCCGCGCTTTATGGCACGTATTCATCACCATTCCAGCAAATACCGGTAAATGTAGCCCTACCAGATATTTACCCTGTGGATTTCTCGGTAAACCCGAAAGACGCTGCTGGAAATGATACCTTTGCTTATGCGAACATCACAAATGAAGTAACTGCAAATATAAAGAACAACGGCGGTGCTTTTAACGTGTCACTCACCTACGGAAATGGTACTGTCTTAGCGGAAAGTAGGGTGACGGAAAAGAAAAGCACGGCTATAACCCCGGTAAAATTCGTGTGGCGACCGATATCTGATGCTATACTCACTATTTCCGCAGATACGAACGCTGAGATAAAAGAATCGAATGAACGGAACAACACAATCAGTAAACAGATAGCGGTAAAACTGCCTGATTTGTATCCTGATTTGAGTTTTCTTAAGAATGAAACGTTTTACTCAAACTTCACTAATACTTTACCTATAGAAATAAACGGCTTCGGTGAGGATTTCAATTCCACACTATCCGTTAATGCGTCTGGTGATAATGTATCCGATAGTTCGACCAGTATTATAACGAACATCACCTGTTATGTCCAGCGCGTGGTGAACTGCACGTGGACGCCGAAATTTGCAGCTAATTACAGCTTTACGCTCTGCGTTGACACAGATAACGATGTGATAGAATCAGATGAGTGGAACAATACCGAAAGTGGTGAATTGACAGTAAAATTGCCGGATGTCACCCCCCATAACCTCTCTTTCGTGCCGCCGGCTAATGGGTCCTACAAGAACAAAATCCTGCTGGTGAATAAGACCAACCTTATAAATGTATCTTTACAGGGTGCCGGTGAGTTTTTTAACGTGTCGCTGTTTGCGTATCCCATAAATGAAACCGCCAATTTTACCACAAACATGACGAACATGATGAATTCACGAATTAAGAAAGAGACTGTGTCGAGGTTATATGGCACGCGAAACATTAGTTTTCAATGGTGTCCCCGGGAAGAATGTTTTTACCGGATTGTTGCCGTAGCGGATTCTGACGATGACGTTTACGAATCGAACGAAAGCAACAACTGGATTTTTGGTGATATTGAAGCGATAAAAGAGGCACCGGAGGTAAAGCTAATAACTCCACGTGGTGGCGAGACTTTCAGTGATGTTCGTTACATTACCGTAAAATGGTCGGCGACAGATCCTAATAACGACTGTTTGAATATAAGCATAAGTTACAGTCCTGCATACCGGCGGAACTGGATTAAGATAGTGGATACAAACGAAACCGCCGGTGAACATTCCTGGGATATAACAAACATGGCAGACGGAGTTTATGTGTTGAAAGTAGAAGCAAGTGATGGTAATTTCTTGGGTACAGATATGACCGTTGAGCCGTTTACGATATGCACTAAAAAATCGTATGAAGAAGCTGCGCAATTTCATTATAATGCAGGATTCTCGCTTTCCGAAGCGCCTGACACAGATGCAATCGCATGGAGCACTCCAGACATAGGCGCTGTTGATTCGTCACAGCCAATTGTTGCTGATGGTAAGGTGTTTGTGTATTGTGAGAATGAAACCGGAACGTTTTTGGTTGCATTGAATGCGAACGATGGAAAATTCATCCAGAACTGGGGTTTGGATAAGAGAGCGTATGGTTCATGGTCTTCTCCGGGTTACCATGATAGAAATATATTCATAGGTTCAGGAAAGACGCTGTATTCAATAAATACAGAGAGTGGTGCGGTTAATTGGGACAGCCCAATAAAACGGAATGTTGTAATCTCAAGCCCTACAATCATACCAGGAAGCGTATTTATCGGAGGATATGGCGCGGATGGTCATCCCGAATTTTACTGCCTGGATGAGGAAACAGGACGTATCTCATGGACATTTGACGCTATAATAGCGCCGGGAATAGCAAATATAACGGGTTCCCGCGCCACCTCTACGCCTGCCTTTTATGGTGGGAACGTCTTTGTGGGATTTGGATCGGGCAACATTGGGTCTTCAGGCGCATCCAGTGCCGTTTATTGTCTGTCGAAAAACGGTGAGGAAGTCTGGAATACTACCACAGATTACGGTGTTTGGGGTTCTATAACGGCGATACATGGTATACTTTACTTCGGCACGTATAATTTCGATGGCCCCGCAAAGTATTATGCTATCTACTCCCAGGATGGAACAGAAAAATGGAATATAACGGGGATAAGGACAAATTCTGCTCCGGCTTATGCTTCTGGCAATTTGTATGTCAGTGCCGGATGTCCCGGGCATTCCGCTACTGCAACTTACTGCTTCGACCCGGAAAATAAGAATGAACTCTGGAAAGCGGAAGACATAGGCGGGTGGACTATTTCACCCGTGATTTCAAGTGATGGTAAGTTAATAGTCGGGAAAACAGGTTCAAACGGGGTTGAAGGTACATACTGCCTGGACGCATCAACAGGAAACGAGATCTGGAATTCGTCTAATGGCGGCTCGACTGCTGTTATTGCCAACGGTAGTGTATATACAATAGGCCAGCGCAAATTATGGTGTTTTGGTGCTAATAACACGCTGGACCTTTTTATCTCAGATTTTGAGGTACTTGAAACTGTATATGTAGGCGAAACGCGATCTGTAAATGTTTTGGTAAAGTTAACTGGCGAAGTTGAAGAGAACATGAGTTTTAACGTTTCGTTACGAGCGAATGGCAGGTTGGTAGATACTATTATAGAGTCTCTAAATGCGGACGGCGAAGCAAACAAAAGCTTTAACTGGACCGTGACAGAAGCAGATTGGGATTCGAGTCTGAACTCAGAATCCGGGAACAGGACTTGCAGGCTTGTTGCCGAGGTAGATCCTGATAACAAGATAACAGAGACGAATCCGATCAATAATAAGGCGTGGCAAGATGTTACGCTTGAGCGAAAAGAAAAAGATGAAGATGAACTCCCATCACCGGCAACTCCGCCTCCCCCTCCTCCTGCCGTAGGCCCCGGTACCCGTGGCAGTGGTGGCGGTGGTGGTTCCGCGGGTGGCTTCGGCGCAGGCAGCGGCACTGGCGAATCTGGTTTGGGAGAAACCGGAGGTATGCAAATGCCCGTAAACGTTAGCACTTCGGCAGCAGCAGAAGAACAAAAACACGAGGTTTCGGGTTATCCGTTTGGTAATATTTCTTCCGGTACGGCTGGTGGTGGCGGAACAATACCGATACTATTGGTTGTGGTCGCGGTTTTTATTATTACCGTCTTCTATTTTGGTTATTACAAGGAAAAAAAGTCGCATGCGAAACATATTTCGCCGGGGAACGATATTAAAGAAGGAAGGAGGACTAACAACAAAAAATGAATCCCGTAGTGATGCTACAGACATTGATACCGAGCACTGATTTCGTGTCCTGGATGAGCACTGATTTCCTGACTTTGATTACTTCTGTGCTCAGAATTCCGGTTTTAATACTTTTGTATTGCTTAACGCTATGGCTAATCGTAGAGGTTGGGATGCTCACCTTCGAGTGGCTCACGAGAACCGGGCGAGTCTCTAAGAACCATCCGAAAGATTTGGAAGAAGGACTGCAAGAAGCAGTGAACCTGGTGGTACAAGATATAGAGAACCCCAACGCGCGCGAAGGTAAAACTATAAAAAAGCACAAAGAGGCAATTGCCGTGCT
>DAOUUS010000199.1 GCA_030668065.1 Candidatus Methanophagales archaeon | reverse complement strand
GTGAGTAAAGAAGGCAAAGAAACCACGATTGTTGCGGATGTGCATACGGATTGCAATACCGGAAAGGTTCTGGAAGAAGGAGTCGGATACGTGAAACTGATTTTAGTTGCATACCAGGTTCCGGCCGGCAGTATAATAGTGGGTGCGGGTCCTGTATTCAGCTATTACGAGTTCAAACACCCTATGGGGGACCGGTTGACAGATGAGGCGTGGAAGGAGATATTACAAAACAATCCGCCGGAAGAGCCTGAATGGGTTAAAGGGTTTAAGGCTTGAATTATTATTCTTTTAGCCATACATGTATTGAGAAGCGTCAGCTCCGATCCCATCACCGCGATAGACAGCAGCTTCCTCTTTTTGGCGCTGTAATCGCTCTTCCACACCTTCTGCACTTTCTGTAAGCATTTTTTCTATCTTTTCCGTCTCTATCATTAGCCCTGACATTTTCTTAAAAGCTCTGAGTGCTCCGGCACATGCTCTCAAATCCTCCGGATATTTGCCCACGCCGAGAATAGAGTAACTTTCAATGCCCAGTTTAGCAGCAAAACCTGGTAGAAGACCGGTTTTACGAATTATGGAATACCTACCTATGTTCTTCCGTGTCATCTTTTCTGTTCCCGACGAAACTTCCTTATCCGAGCCTTCAAAGAACCCGACATATGCTTCTATTCCAGGCTCTAAATCACGAAAAGGTTCTTGAAAGGGCATGATAACACCCACAGTATATAACTCTTTGACATTGAGCACTTTTGCGATGCGAGCTATGGTCTCTGCATGTTTATACGCCGCTTTTGGTATATATTCGGTCTCGGGATATTTGCCTACATAACAAAACAACTGCATTTCCTCACTGTACCAAATCTCGTCATGCGGGATTTCAAATTCGTCCGCACGTGCTTCCGCCATAGGCGGGAAGTTATAAGAATACAAATTCAATATTTCCTCAGAATCAGTTAAAAGCTCCTTCAGATGGTAAGGTATGATATTTCCCAGCGGCGGAAACCCTGCAATTAAGATATTATCGTTTTTCTTTGCCTTCTTTTTAAACTTCTCCTCGTCCACGTTCCAGTAAATCGAGATCTCGTCTATTTCAAAACTTTCCATTTTTACGCATCATTAAATTAGCAAGAGGATAATAGAATAAATAGAACATATACATAACTATTAAGGATTGACAAATGAGAGAGGAGAGACATGACGTTGTAGTGGTAGGGGCAGGACCTGCAGGTAGTGTAACTGCGAGAGTTCTCGCAGAGCGTGGATTAGACGTCCTTTTGATAGATAGGAATCTGGAGATCGGCGTGCCGGTGAAATGTGCGGAAGGTGTGAGTAAAGAGATAAAAGACCTTGTCACGCTCGATGAGAAATGGATATGTGCAGAGGCAAAAGGAGCGCACATATACAGTCCCGATGGCACGAAAGTGGTGATGGGCGGAGATAACATGGATGAAGTGGGCTATGTGCTCGAGCGTAGATTATTTGACAAGTTCCTTGCAAGCGAAGCCGCAAGAGCCGGCGCAGAGTTGCGTATAAAAACAGAAGCTTATGACGTCATCAAAGGAGACGGCTATGTGAAAGGCGTCTATGTTCGCGGTATGGATGGCGATACACGCATACATGCACAGATCGTGGTGGGTGCGGACGGTGTGGAATCGCGGGTGGGCAGATGGGCAGGCATGGACACGCGGCTGTCGCCTTCTGAAGTAACTACCTGTGCTGAGTACCTGATGTGTGGTATCGAGTTTGACCGGGAACATTCAGAATTTTTCTTGGGCAGTAATATAGCACCAAAGGGCTATGCCTGGGTATTTCCAAAAGGCGGAGATTGCGCGAATGTGGGTCTCGGGATATGCGGAGATGTCAGTGGTGAAAACCATCGTGCAATTGATTATTTGAATGCTTTCGTACGTGACAAGTTCCCGAAAGGCAAAATAGTGGCTGAGATGTTCGGTGCGGCACCGCTTAGTGGCCCGTTAAAAGAAAACGTGGCGGACGGGCTTGTTTTAGTAGGTGATGCGGCAAGACAGATAAATCCCATTACCGGTGGCGGTATTACGTATGCAATGCACGCAGGCGAAATAGCAGGCGATGTAATAGCAAAGGCGGTACAGGAAAAGGATATTTCAAAGAAGCGATTGAAGGAATACGAGAGTAGATGTAAAGCGAAATTTGGTAAAAGGCTGGATGCCGGGTTGAAAACAAAGGAGTTCTTCTTCAGGATCTCGGACGACGACCTTAATACACTTGGTCATTCATTAGAAGGCATAAAAATAGCGGAGATTAATCCTAGAGCACTACTGATGGAATTGATAAAGAAGAATCCAAAGATGCTGCTTGGATTGGCGCGGCAGTTGCTATAACACTTTTTGTGTGCAAACCCGTTTAAAAACGAATAATGTATTTATTTTTATACTACAAAGCTAAAATATCACACAAGCATCATGACAAAAAGAGGCGTTCAATATTTCACGCTTTCGGAGATAGAACCCCGCATCTGGTTCATGCTAACCGGATGTGACTTCAGTTGCAGAGGTTGTTTCCGCCCTGCACGCGATGGTGGGGGAACCATGCTCAGCGCGGAAGAGACTCTGGTGCGTGCAGAACAGGCTTGCCTCATGCACTATGGTCAGCTTCCCCCCAAAGCGATGATCACGGGTGGAGAACCTACCCTGGACCGGGAATATCTAATTGCACTCGTTAAAGGTTTGAAGGCGAAAGGCTTTAAAGAGATTATTTTGATGTCCAATGGCTACGAGATAGGGCTGGAAGAGACTTATGCTTCGGAGTTAGTAGATGCCGGCTTAACCGAGGCGCACATAGACGTAAAAGCGTTCTCTGAAGACATCCATATATGGTACACCGGGAAATCAAATAGGCCGGTATTGAATGCGGTGAAACTGCTAAATGAGACCGGGATAGAACTGCTTATTCAGACAGTTTACATGCCCGGTAGCGTGGACGCAGAGGAGATAGAGCGAATAGCTAAGTTCCTTTCGACAGTAAATAAAGCCATGAAACACCGGATAAACCCGTTTACACCGACTTTCGCGTTTGAAGAGGTTACGAGACGTCCAACAATGGAAGAGATAGAGCATGCTTACAAACTCGCGGTCAAGCACCTTCCTAATGTTATAATAAGCCGGAGTTGTTATCGTGAATATCCTACACCACCGACACAAGAAACCTGGATAACCGTTTATCCTGACCTCACATCCAAGCGCAGAAGCATAAAAGATCAGGAAGAGGATAGAATCGCGTGGCTCAGTAAATCAAGAGCGGTACCAGAGGAAGAGATACTGCAAGCGCTTAATCGTGCTGACCCGGCATACTTGTTGGAACTGGGACAGGTAATATTGAAAAATACGCCTTTGTATCCTGCTCCAAGCACAACACAAAAAGACGGTGAATGAGGTTTGTTAAATCAAACGGTACTACTTCGGTACTAGATCAAGATCCCGTCCCGGATCGTGCGGGTAATATGTGTCTTCAATAGAGGGGCACCGTCTGCCGTAATCAGGACAGTCGCCCGTCTTGCGTGTAGATGCCAAAACCAGTGTTATATCTGCAAAACCCTCTTAATCAGTCCCACACACCGTGAAGACCTTCTTGATCAATATGCCATAAATCAGTGCCATTAGTATCCTGCTCTTTTGGTGCTTGAGTTGGTGTTGGTGTCATTGTTGGCGAAGCGGGAGTTGACGTCGATGCAGGAAGTTCTGTGACCGTTGGTGTTGCGGTATGAGTTTGTAAAGTT
>DAOUUS010000230.1 GCA_030668065.1 Candidatus Methanophagales archaeon | reverse complement strand
GGTATTCCTGCTTCTGCGATAGCTTCTGGCATAGGTGTAGGCATAGGACGAGGAGCTATGCCTTCTTTCGTCTCTGCTACTTCCTCTTGTACCACCATTTCACGCATAGGGCCCTCTATCGGACGAAACTCATCTACTATATAAGCTCCCTGCTCCAGGTCAGCGGCTTCAGAAAGATAAGCCAGAAACTCTTCTTCCGATCCGAACTTACCGATTTCGCTTGATATTGGTGTTCCCGGCTCAATTTCTTGATCCAAGCCTTCCGGTGAATACACGAGTAATAACCCGGCGAGTAATGCTACAACACCGATTCCGATACAAACGAAAATGGTTATTTTGTTCATCTTTATTCTTCCCGTATTAAATAGCGTTCTTTTTCATCTCTTATAAGGATTTCGGTCGTGTTGTGCTACAATCAGATGTTGCATTTTACGGCTAAGCATTCACGAGCTATTTTTCGGATTTCGAGACCATCACTTCCGTTGCTTTAATCACCGCTTCCACTTCTTCGCCTACTTTCAGCTCGAGATCGTCCACCGCATCCCGAGTTATCACCGCGGTTATAACAGCCGGCGTAGAAACTTTAATCCTTACGGACGCTGCAACTTCTCCTTTCTCTATTCCTTCGATTACACCACGAATCCTGTTTCTTGTGCTTAATTTCATATCCAGTGCCTCCCAAAAATCCGCGTCATTGGCGAAACTACCCAAATATCGCTCATATTTTTCATATTCGCGTAAAACACGTGCGCCTTCTTCTGTTAAACTCGCGCCACCACCGCCTTTTGCACCACCGCGATACGTTTTTACTACCGGCGTGCCTACCGCAGCCTCTATCCGCTTTAGCTGCGCCCAGGCAGTTCTATAAGGGACGTCAAGTTTTTTCGCGGCTTTTGCGATAGAGGATAAATCACGAATCGCACGCAATAAATCCGCTCTTCCTTCACCCACGATTGCCTTTCCTTGTAGCTCAATCCACGGCTTATACCTCGACTCGTATATCCTTTTGGGTGCCGGCATGAGTACAATTATAATATAACTCCTATATATTCTATGAATAGCAGTTCAATAAAAGCTGAACCTTGGCGCCACGATTATCGAAGCCTCAAAGTTGACGCTTTTTAGCGTGAATACTTAAACATACCCGTTACGGTCTTACATCTCTCATCATCTCTTTCAATTCAAGCTTCAAGATCGTCATTTCCGCTTTAAACGCACCCAGTTGCACCCCTTTATCTAATACTGAAGGCATCTGAGGTATTTTCATCTTAAGAGCCCCGTTTTGGCAAACGCGGTCACAAACACCGCAGCAGGTACAATTAGCGTAATCTATGCTTGCCTTTTTCTCGACTACGGCAATTGCATTGTCGGGACACACTTCTGTACAGTCCCCACAGCCTATGCACGACTTCAGGTCAACAACAGGAATCCACATAATATAAAAACATTTAAGAATACTGCGGTATAAATAAGATAAACATAACTGATGTCGGGATAGCCAAGAGGTCTACGGCGGTAGGTTGCTAACCTACTTCCCCTTCGGGGAGCGAGGGTTCGAATCCCTCTCCCGGCGCTATGTCAAATCCAATCTCTTGCATATACGGAAAAATATTGAAGAGGGGCATCATAAGTTCGCCCATCTATGTGAATAATGTCCTCCTTGTTCTGGATGAGACGGACCTTCTTCCTGATGAGCCTGTAACTGACCCTGCAACGACAAATGGGCTGCAACGGCTGAAGCAGTTCATAACGTGGTGTCACGCGCTAAACATAGATAATATCTGCGTTTACATCAGCGTCATCCGTGAAGGGCTGGATAAGAAGCTACTGGAAACGGCATACGCGCACCTAAGTGAGAGCATCGCAATGGCGTTGCGCAAAGAAGATGCGTGTATCGCTATATATACCGATGCGCCCGAACAAGCACACCCAGAAATCGTCAATTACGATAATAGCAGTAACGGGCGGCGAATAAACGTTTCTATCGGCTTGGGCGGTAAAAGCGAGTTGACGAAAGCGATAAAAGAGATTGCGAAGCGCGTGATGCTCGGGGAGATAGAGCCGGAAGAGATAAATGAGAAAGAGATAGAATCCGAGTTAATCTTTAAATCAGAACCCGACCTCATCATAAGGTCTGGTGCCACACGTTTAACGGATTTCTTGATTTGGCAATCTGTGTACAGCGAGTTTTATTTCACCGATGTCAACTGGACGAAATTCCGACAAATAGACTTCTTCCGGGCTGTTCGTGATTTCCAGTTACGGGAACGGCGTTTCGGGCGGTAAACCGTCATAGATCTAGGAACGGCATCTTCTTCATCCACATGCTTACCGCACTCCGCGCCTTATCGGGATTCGCGAAATTATTTTCTAGCTCCTCGTCTTCGGCAATGCCCATGAACGGGTCTATCGTTTTTTTCGCCACATCTGCCACCCATATCATCGCGTCACCGATGTCGTGCTGCTCCCGGAAGAATGAGATAAAAGGTGCGGGTGTCTTCTCTGTTGGCACAACGATTATCCTTGTCGTTTCGGACGCGGCAGGCGGATTCGCCCCAATAAAGTACTGAACGAACTTAATCGAAGAGAAGATGAAGATCTGCAGAGGTTTTTTATTCTCTTTCTCGGAAAAAAGCTCAAGGCTTTCATACTCATTTTCCCATGCCTTAACAATCAAGGGCGGCTTCTGAGTTAGAATCCGATACCCCGCCTTCTTCAAGAACTGCTCTATCACGCGCTTCAACACATCCGGGGGGGTCTTTATCACAGCCCAGCGTAGAAATGCGGCATCCAGCTCATCACTCAAATATCTATGCGTGGGCAGACAATAGAATATCTCGCCCTGGTAATTTACCTTCGTGTGCATATCCGGCGAGAACACGGATAGTTTCTCGTCCCTTGTTGTTATACTCCTGAAGATCAAATCGTCCGGATTAGCGCCTAAATCCGTCTCCAGCTCTTCCCTTTCGGCTCCGCTTAATAGCGAACTTACACATTCTCTTATCCTCAGCGCGAGTTCACCCCCGGACATCACTTTATATTTCGATGTATAACCGGATAACTCGCTAAACACTATCAATAGCGAATCGTGTTTCATTTTTACTATGGCTATACAGATACATTTTT
>DAOUUS010000221.1 GCA_030668065.1 Candidatus Methanophagales archaeon | reverse complement strand
CAACGTTAGCAATGCCATTAGCAATAGTAATTGTACTCTTTCTGTTGATACAGCGTTGGAGAAAAGAGTATTTATAAAGCGATGACTAAACGTATATCAGGGATGGTAGTATTGGCGGTTGTAATTCTGGTTACAACGTCAGCAGCAGCTCAGGAAGTATATCTGCTGCCGCAAGAGAGCGCAGCCGCATACAGCAGCACGGCGGACGTAGAAATCTGGGTAGATGCTATAAATTTCCAGGGCGGTCAGATAAATCTAACTTACGATCCCGCGTGTGCGAATGTGACGGATTGGAACCGAAACACGACTAATTTCCAGATGGGCGGCTGGAAGCATTACGCAGGTAACGACTGGATTACATTTACGGCATTGGACTCGCTTGCGGGGGAATATAGGGTAGGTACGCTTACGGTACAGTGCGAGAAAGAAGAAGGTTGTGAAACGGTATTGGCGTTTGCCGAGTCCAGCAAGTTGTTTGATGATACTGGCAATCCGGTTGCGGTTGACTGGCGGGCGGGCACGTTCAAGTGCTTGGGTTCTACTTCGGCTGCTATTACACAAACGTCTGCGGGTGGGTTGGATGCTACGAAAACAGAAACACCCACGGCATCGTCTGCATCTACGGTAACACAGGGTATGTCCGAAGCAGCAGCTTCTACAATAACACCGACTCCTGCGGCTACTCCGTCTCCTGTTGCTACTGCTTCTGCTTTTGTGTCACCTGCACCTACACAGTCACCCGAAGCAAAGAAGGAAGTGCCTGGTTTTGACGCGGTGCTGGTAATGTTAGGGTTTTTTGTGGTGTTATATTTAAAATCAAGACGAAGGAAATAAAGAGAATAAGCGTTGTTTAAAACGGCACCTACCGTAAGAGGTTTTATATCTATATAAAATAGTATATGTAGTATAGTATATGCGGAACGAGAGGGTAATTATGGATAAAGCAGCACAAAATTCAATTCAAATAAAGGCGAAAACGCATCCTGCCATTGAGAGCTTGCCACTTCTTGAGTTGGGGAAGAAAGAAGTAGGTTCTGCGGAAGAGGGCTGGAAGGCTTTTTTGGAAATGGGAGAAGATGGTCTTGGCAGCAAATTGCACAATGCTTCAGAAGAGCATGATAAATACATTTACCAGAATAAGAAAGTATGATTTTTATTGATACCGGTGCCTGGATTGCGTTAGAGGATGTAAATGACAAAAACCATCTGGAAGCGGTGATGTTTCGAGATAAACTCGAAGGGGAAGCGAAACGGCTTATTACCACTTCTTATGTATTGGATGAAACCTATACGTTCCTGTTCCTCCACATTGGCTATGAGAAGACGCTACTTTTTCATAATAGAATTCAAAGAATGAGGCAGGGTGGCATCCTCGTGGTAATTCATATCTCCGAAGAGATAGAAGAGGAAAGCTGGTATGTCTTTGAAAAGTACAACAAAGATAAAAGATGGTCTTTTACTGATTGTACGAGTAAAGTGGTGATGGATTCATTGAGGATCAAAGAGGCATTTACATTTGACCACCATTTCGACCAAATGGATTTTGTCCAAAAGCCATAAGAGGGAGAATTAGTTTAAATCTATGTAATCATGTGATTACAGATACAAACTTCCAGGACGGTCAGAGATAAACCTGACTTACGATTCAGAATATGCAGATGTGACGGATTGGACCCGAAACACGACTAATTTCCCGATGGGTGGGCGAGAGCATTACGCGGATAAAGACTGGATTACCTTTTTACGGCATTGGACTCGCTTAGCGGGAAATACAGGGTAGGTACGCTTACGGTACAGTGCGTGAAAGAAAAAGAAGACAGCGATGAAACGGTATTAGCGTTTGTAGAGTCGAGTAAGTTGTTTGATAAAAAAGGCAATCCAGTTGCTGCTACATGGCGGGCGGGCCCGTTCAAGTGCTCTGGTTCTACTTGTCATACTGCTACTACACAAACGTCTTCGGGTGGTGGATCAAGTGCTATGAAAACAGAAACCCCAACGGCATCGCCTTCGGTTACGGTAACTCAGGGTATGACCGCCGCAGCACCAGCTTCTACGATAACGCCAACACCGGCAGCTACTCCGTCTCCTACCGTTTCTGCTTTTGTCTCGCCTGCACCTGCACAGCCACCCGAAGAAAAGAAGGAAGTGCCGGGTTTTGAAGCAGTGTTTGCGATATTGGGTATTCTTGCGGTACTATATTTAAAATCAAGACGGGATAACTGAAAAAATATGAGAACCTTTTTTGCAAGTAAGAAGTGTTACCAAAAATAATCCTTTTAGTCCATGACTTCTCTATCCTTCCCCCTATTCAAAGGGATTTATAACCGTTAACCAAGATTAACACAACATTTTTTAGAGACGATTTATTTAAATAGTAAGATGCCCGTTAAAATTAATAGGAGAAGGAGAAATGAGCGAAGTTGTTTCTGTATTCGACAAAAATGATTTAGAACTTTTGTTTCAGACGAGAAATCTCTTAGACGAAGTCCTTGAAACGCTGGACATCCTGGCGGATGAAGAATTAATGAAGGCGATAAGAGAATCAGAAGATGAGATAGAAAGGGGCGAGACAAGGGATTTAAAGGATTTTGTTAAGGAACTCGGTTTGGAAAATGAACCATGAACTTAGGACCACCCCTAAATTCGAGCAGCTTTTCAAAAAAGTGCCAGAAGACACTCAAGGAAGTGTTCTAAGTAAATTGCATCAATTGTCGGATAATCCATATCAAGGTAAGTATCTTCATGGTCGTTTGAAGGGCAAATTATCATTTGAGGTAGGTGATTATAGGATCGTTTACGAAATCAGGGATAATATAGCCTATTTGCTTGGAGTAGGACATAGAAAGAAAATCTACGAGAGGTTATAGAAAAGACAAAAAGCTATAAAGGAGGCGACACTTTTTAAAGCGACTAAAAATGAACCAACATATACATTTTTTTGTACAAACCGGCACGGCAGTGTTAGCCCTCGGTATGTTGATTGTAATTACAGTACCCGTGACCGCAGCAGAAACGGAAGTATATTTCGAGCCGCAAGACGTTAGCGTGAGATGTTGCGAATACGTGGAAGTCGAGTTATGGGTAAACGCAACGAACTTCCAGGGCGGGCAAATTAACCTGACGTACAATCCAAATTGCGTGAACATAACAAATTGGGCACGAAATACTTCTTTATTCTCAATGGGCGGCTGGACGCATTACGAAGCCCGCGTATGGGTTACTTTTGCGTCACAGGACT
>DAOUUS010000050.1 GCA_030668065.1 Candidatus Methanophagales archaeon | reverse complement strand
TTAATCCATCGTCACTTTTAGAAGCAAATTCTGACAGACATTTATTTTCCCTCACCGCAATATAAGACGTTATTTTTTCTTCTAAATCCCCTTTTATCTTTTTCCTATACTTATCCTTCATCCAATTACCTCATTCGTCCAGATAAATCTTATACTTACCCAATTTACCGCCGTAATTACCGGCCGATATTTTCACTAACCCCGTAACGTCACGTACGCTATCAATCACCGTTTTCATCGCTTCTATCACCACATCACGCGAAACACCATTAAAAACGATTTCTGGGATGCAAGTCACACCGTCCGGTACTTTCGAGCCGCTTATTCTATGCTTTAACGTAGCGCAATAGACGTGATTAGTCGTGGGCCCGATCTCCGGATACTTAGTCTCCGGCTTTGACCCCGCAGAGCATATATCAAAAGGCGCAATAGCACCTTCTACACGGTTTACCGCATCCACAGCTTTTTCGCCTACTTCTAACGCAGCATCCAGACTTTCGCAAAAGAACCATAAGTTGCCGCCCATCACGCCTTTTTTATAGCCTAAATAGTGCTCCACGCAAAACTCGCCCATCATTATCGGCACCGCTATTACTTCGCGCCCAAACCGCTGCTCTACTGATTCGTATCCGTCACCGCAATGCCCTATCTTTTCCATCACGTCTATCTTGCCATCGGAAGTTTCAAGCGCGTTGAAGACAGACGTGGTAGGCACAACCAGTATCCCCTGCCGTACCCGTTTCGATAGTTCGTATTCCAGTTTTTGGGCTGCACCTTTTCCGTGATTTACCCATATCTGTACTATCGCACCTTTCCGACCGTCAGGTGTCTCGTGCTCGTCCAACCACTGCTCTATCCCGCCTTCGGATTCACCAAATACCGTGCAGGGCAATGCGGTGGCGCTGTAAGCCGCACGCTTCAACCGTTTCTCATCACTCGCAGTTACGCACAATCTTGCAAATAAACCCTCAAATGCCTCGCAGTATGTTTCTTCTATTTCCATTTTTAAAAATACCCCGTCTTTAAATTATCCTTTAAATTCGCTAAATAATCCGGGTCTCTCTCTACATTCTTTTTTACCTTCTTTAATGCACGATAATTGTGCAATGCCGGTTTGTATGAAGGGTCTCTATCGAGCGATTTCTTGAGGTGCTTCTCTGCCTCCGTAAACGCGCCTTTTAGTATGTACGCGAGCCCCAAATTGCCATACGCCTTTGCTGAGGTATTGTCAATACTTGTGACATACTGGAATTCCTCGATTGCTGCGTCCCAGTCCTCCTTATCCATAAAGTCTATACCTTTACGGAACCGCTCTTCAAGCTCGGAATATGTTTCCAGATCAATACCGGGCTTATTAGCCAATTCCTGTTCTAAAACCTCCTTAATTCCGTCCAGAAGTTCTTTTGATTTGTCTTTCACTTCTTTATCGGGATTCAATGCAAGTGCTTTGTGCAAACATTCACGTGATTTCGCGATATACCCTTTATGTATGTAGGCATATCCGAGATTTAACCAATGAGCAGGATAATCCGGGTCCGATTTCACCGCTTTTTCAAAATATGTGAATGCGTCATCAAGTCGGTTCAACTGAATATACGAAGTCCCTATTAGCATGTACACATTGTCAATATCGGCGTATTCCTCAGGGATTGTCTTGAGAACTTTAATTGCTCTCTTAAACTTTCTTGATGCAATGAGTCCTGCACCCTTCTCAAGTGCCGCTTCACAAGCGGTTGTATCCACTATCCATCCATTCCCGGTATCCACCTTCAGCGGATTTGTCTTTGCACGCCCATGACTAGCCCCGGCATCTATTGATTCCTTGTGGACACTACGCAAGTGCTCTGCTAAATTATATGCGTTCACATTCACGCCACAGACCGGGCATTTTCTGAATTCCCGTTCCTTCTTCATACTTTTACTGTTATCTTTTCCTAGCTATTCTTACGTTAAATGCCTCATTAGTTGATATGACGATTTTACCATTTGACCATCTTTCTTATCTACCGCGAGATGTAAATCCACGGCTAATACTTGATTCCCTTTTACTGCTACCGCCTTTCCAAACTCGTTATTTAAAATCAAATCTACCGCAGCCGCACCAAAACGGGTTGCTAATAGACGATCCTGAGCGGTAGGACTCCCACCTCTTTGTATATGACCTAATACAACTTCTCGTGTCTCTGAGCCAGTCATCTCCGCAATCTTCTTCACAATCTCTTTTGCCTTCGCATCTTCTCCCTCGGCAACAATAATAATCCAGCGATCCTTGTCTTTTAAACACCCCTTGGCAACGTCATGGTACATGTCCCCTAAATCATACGTTATCTCCGGTACTAATACCTCTTCAGCACCGCAAGCTAAAGCAACTTGACTAGCAATAAATCCGCTCTCCCTACCCATTACTTCCACCATAAAAATTCGCGACATACTCAAAGAGGTATCTCGAATCTTATCTACTGCCTCTATGGCGGTATTTATTGCTGTATCCGCGCCAATAGTAAAATCCGTGCCATTAATGTCATTATCAATAGTTGCTGGTACCCCAACACAGGGGATATGCCACCGTTCCCAAAGTTCGATTGCACCACGATAAGTTCCATCACCACCTATGACAATTAAAGCATCGATTTTATTCCGCTTTAGTACCTCTACCGCCTTACGCTGTCCTTCCTCAGTTAAGAACTCGTCACATCGTAGAGTCTCTAAGATCGTCCCGCCTCTATTTATAATCCCGGCAACCGAGCGGTGGTCTAAAGATTTTAAGTCTTCGTTAATCAAACCCGCATAACCGCGATAGATACCTATTACCTCTAAGTTATAGTGTAATCCATATCTCACCACACTGCGAATTGCGGCATTCATTCCCGGGGAATCGCCACCACTGGTTAACAGACCGATACGCTTTATCATCATTTTCCCTTCCCCTTAATAATAGCAAGCCTTTACATATAAAAAAAGGTACCTTTACAGACAACCACAACTGGGACAGCTATGGCTATTTGTATATTTGGGTAGAGTATAACGGATTTGTAACGCTTACTGTCAACAATCACGAAAGCTTTTTTACTATACTCTCTTTTTACTGTACAGGAATAATATATAATATGCTGGCAAAATTAAAGGGACATTCAACTTTAGTTTAAAAGGAGTAAAAAAGGAAGATGGAAGAAAGGGGCGAATTTGGACCAATAGCCGGGAATAAAATGTTCGGTGCTTTGTACAATACAGAAGGGCTAATAATGGCTGCAAATACCAGGATCGTGCACGGAGTTGCAAAAGGCATATTCCGAGCAGCGAAAGATTTGAGTGCAGCCGTTATATTCGAGCTTGCGAAATCAGAGTGCGATTTGAAGGGCGGATATACCGGATTGACACCGCAGGAGTTCTCGAATGCCGTTTGCGAGATTGCGAATGACGTGGGGTTTGGTACGTGGGCTCTACATGCAGACCACATAACGGTAAAGTACGGTACGGAAGAAGAGCTAAAGGTCGTGAAGGAATTAATAGAGGCACAAATTGCGGCTGGATACACGTCATTTGCGATAGACGCTTCTTTTTTGTTTGACCTGAGTGGAAAAACGACTTTGGAGGAACTGGAGCGGAATATTGATGTGACCACAGTACTTGCGAACTTCATTAAGGAAAAGATGGCGGGCAGAGAGTTTGGCTTAGAAGTAGAGGTGGGCGAGATAGGGAAGAAGGATAAAGATGGATTGGTCCTTACAACGGTAGATGAGGCGACTACGTATATTACCGAACTTCACAAGCGGGACATTTATCCGCAGGTGCTGGCTATTGCAAATGGGTCAACACATGGCAATATATATGATGCGCAAGGCAATCTCATTGAACAGGTGTCAATAAATATAGAACGAACGGTGGAGATAGCGAAGGCAATAGAACCGCTTAACGTGCGAATTGCACAGCATGGTATTACCGGTACCCCGCTTAAGTTCATAAGTACGAAGTTCCCGAAAGGGCTGATACTAAAAGGTAATGTAGGCACGTTCTGGATGAATCTGGTATGGGAAGTATTAGAGATATTTGAACCTGAGCTATACGAAGACATATGGGACTGGACTTTGAAAGAATACCGAGACGAAGCAGCAAAGAAAGGCATAACGAAGAATGACGAGATTTTTGGGAAGTACAGTAAATTCGCAATAACGGTATTTAAGGACCGGATATACAGCGTTTCCGACGATACGACACGAGAGCTAGAAGCTAAAGCGTACGCAGAAGCAATGCTGTTCTTTAAAGCTTTTGGTGCTGTTGGTACTGCGGACTTAGTTAGTAGCGGTTGACAAAATAATACATGAGGGACACTTGGACATGTCGCTTTAGCCAGTAGGATAGTCTCCAGGAGCCAGTCATTGTTGATAAAGTCAGAACATCAGATAATTTGATTGAATTATTTTATTCCCGCCCCGCAAAGAAAACTGCTCCTAATTCCGTTTGCCCAAGTTCTGTCAGTTCGACTTCATCCATGGTTAAAATACCGCATCTGGGACACACAATGTCCTTTTCAAAACGAGGACGGTTTTCTTCTATGGGAAAAGAGATTTCGCCTACGTCACTGTCGAATTCTTTTCTGCATTCCGTGGCACCCCGGTAGATAAGTGTGGGTCTACGGATAAAGCACATTGAAAATCAATTTTATCGGCAACCAAGCTCATTTAAGCTGGTTATTTTAACACCCACACTCAAGTAGTGGGGTGCCATCAACAACAATCTGCGCGTAATTGTGGTGTTTCAACTTAATGTCTGCCAAGGACGAAACTGCAGGTGATTCACCAATCAGTGGCAAATACAACGTATTTGGATGATCCACGAAAGCATCTGGCGATGATAGTCTAACTAGATTTATTTCAGTTGCGAGATCATCAAGTGGGGTTGGTGGAAACCCTAATCGGCGAACGAGTTCCTTAATTTCATACTCATAGATCAATGCCTGAAATGAGATGAACTCTTCTGTTTTAACGAGTGTGCCAAGCTCTAGAACTTTACCTTTTTTTCGCGCTTTTAAATTCTTAAGTAAAACATCATTAGAAGTCAAATTAGATGATAGTTCCCCTACAAAAAGTTGTTCAGGTTTTTGTTTCCGAATAATCACCAACAACCCACTCAATGACGTACCTGAAAACGTTCCACTGGGCAGTGACAGAATTGCATCAATAAACAGGCCAAAACGTGAGAGATTAGCATATACTGTGCGCTTTCCACGTTTCATGATAAAGCTTGGACTTGTTATGAAAAAGCCAACACCTCCCGGGGACAACAATTGAGAAGCTTTGAGGATTAGAAGTTTATCTTTATCATCATGGATCTCTATATCCTTCCCATCCAATGAAAATGTCAAGGATTGAGGCTTCCAATTCCAAGGCAGACTTCCTATGATGACGTCGAAACTAAGTTTAATCTCATCCATCATATGTGGTGGAAATCCAAGGTGCCACTCGATTCCGGTTTCGTGCCCAAGTAGACGTGCAATTTCATAAGCCTCATGATTTTGTTCTAGAGCAATTGCTTTTGTTGACACTAACTCTTGCACAATAGGAGCCACCATTGCACCGATTCCAGCCCATACATCAAGGATTGAATTGGGTGCCATATCTTTAAGGTAAGCAGCGATGAAAGTAGGGATGAATCTGGGGCAAAGAAAATCAGATTTTCGATTCATTGCAAATAGCAAGCGTACATCTTCCAGGTCAAATGTTACGCCTCGGGCTTTGGCTGTTTGTAGAATACGCAAAGGATCAACAGGCCCATGTCCACGCAGTTCGTTAGCAATCTCCCAAAAAATACTTCTGGTTTCTGTCATTCTACTAACCCTCCAGTTTCAATCTTCAACTCATCCACTTCGCCAGAAATTAGCTTTGGCAAAAGTAGGTCACGGGTATGACGGAGATTGACGTTTCTGACGATTAAGTTTTTGAGTTCTGCAAAGATCGGAGCAATGATCTCTTCGAAGCCTTTGCGCAGTGTTTCCGGCGGAACAAGAATTTTAAGCCCATACATATCATCCTTTGTCACTGACTTGAATATTGTTCCACTACCCCTAGTGTCTTTGTCATTAACAAGTCGTCTTGCTCTACTTGGTGCACTTTTTACTCCGTATATTGCTGTTTCTAATAATTGTCCTGTGCCTACTGACGAAATATCAATATATTCAATCTCTTTATAGAGGAAATTTTTGTCAATAGATTTCTTATTTATTTCCACAACATCTCCCAACTTCACCTTTTCCCATTCTTCGTTTACCTTCCCCGTCCTTCTTTATCCTCCCCCAACCGCCTCTCCATCTCCAGCATCTCCCTCTCTCGCTCCAATTCCTTTTTCAGCTCATCTTCAGTCGGCAGATACAACTTGTATTTAGACGCGAATATCTGCTTACTATCCTCAAGCAGCGTATACCTCACCATCGTCTCATTCTTATCACTACAAAGAATCAACCCGATAGATGGATTATCACCTACCAATCTCTCCTCTTTCTCGAAGTAGTGCACATAAAAGTCCATCTGCCCGATGTCCTGATGTGTGAGCTTACCAACCTTCAAATCAATAAGCATAAAACATTTCAAAACGTAATTGTAAAAGACAAGGTCAATGTAATAGTGGTCGCCATCAACAGTGATTCGTCTTTGCCGTGCAACAAACGAGAAACCTTTGCCGAGCTCAAGTAAAAACGTCTGCAATTCATCTATCAAAGCGTGCTCCAGGTCCTTTTCCAGAAATTTCCTATTCTCTTTCAAGTCCAGAAATTCCAGTACATAAGGGTCTTTGACAATATCCTTCGGCTCCTGTATTACCTGCCCCTTTGTGATAGCTCCAGCACCTTTTCGCGGTCTTTACTCAATGCGAGCCGCTCGTACAGAAGAGAATTTATCTGCCGTTCCAGTACCCGAGTGCTCCAATTATTCTTGACGGATTCCAGCATGTAAAAGTTCCTCGCTTCTTCTTTATCTGCTTTCAAAAGAAGGCGGTAATGAGTCCATGTCAATTCTGCACGCAGTGCGTTCACTTTTGGAAAAGTCAGATAAAAATCCCTCATGTACCAGAGATTCCTCTCTGTGAACCCTCGCCCATAATCTCGTGTAAGCCTTCTGGAAACTTCCTTAATCAGTTCCTTTCCATATTTAGCCCGCTCAGCCCCTTTTTGCTCTTCTTCAATGATGATTCTGCCTATACCCCAGTAAGCCTGAACCATAGCAAAATTAACAGCACGGTAAGCAGTGCTACATGCTTTTTCTAATATCGCTTTTATGCTCTTGTATGTGGTATCTATGGATGCCTGCTCCTTTAATGTGATGTTTTCTTCACTCATACCACCATCTGCTCCAGCTAATTTCTGCAACCAATGGTTGCTGTTTTTCATACAAGAAAATGTTGAGTCCTGATATTATTTCGCGTACTATTCATATGACATTTCTTATCCATAAACTTACTTCCCTTTCACACCACTCGAAGAACATTCCAAGCGTGTTCTCAGATCTCATTTTCCGGATAAATGCATCATTCGGAGTTTCAAAGTAGTCCGGATTAAGTGCCTTATCAAGCATAGGCCCCCGTTTCCTATTTTATTGCACCAATTGCGGTATTCTTCTCCTTGAAACACCATATATCGCTGCAACCAACTCTGTGCTTTCACCGTTGTTGATTACCTGCTCAACGGCCCATTCGATCTTTTTATCTGTTCGCTTAACCATAAGTTGAGGTGAAGTTTCTTGACGAAATAATTTCGGGACTCTACACAAATGAGCAATGTGATATAAAACGATGCTCACACGGAAACACGAACCTATTTTTTCCGGCTTTAATAAAAGCAAGAGTTTGTTTATTTAGTAAACTACAACCGAGAGGCTAATTCATGACCACAACACCCGAAGAAGTATACGTGCTAAAAATAGGCGGTAGCGTTTTAACCAAAAAAGGCGAGTTGCGGCAACCACGACCGGCAACGATACAGCGAATCGCACAAGAAATTGCACGGGCAAACCGAAAAAATCTGATACTTGTACATGGTGCCGGGTCGTTCGGGCATCCACAGGCGAAGGTATATCTTGCGACCCGAGAGCATAAAGACGCTTTAATCACGCACGAAGCGGTAAAAAAGCTGAACATGCTGCTGGTGTCTGCTTTGACTGATTGTGGTCTGAAGGCGATACCGCTGCATCCGCTCAGTGCAGTAATCTCAAAAGGCGGGGAAATAGTGTATAAACTAAACGACCAGATAGAACTGGCTTTAAAACATGGTATAATCCCCGTATTGCATGGTGATATTATCTTAGACGATAAAGACGGGTTTTGTATCGTGAGTGGTGATCAACTGGTAGTATATGCCGCTAAGGCATTCAAAGCGAGCCGGGTTGGCGTGGGTACTGATGTTGATGGTGTTCTGGACGATTCGGGGGCGGTGATACGAACCTTAACGCTACGGAATGTGGAGAATCAGAATATAACGGGTTCGGAACACGTGGACGTAACCGGAGGTATGAAAGAGAAAGTGGAGTTATTGGTACAGCTTGCTGCTCGCTATAAAATCCGGGCTGTTCTTTTTAACGCTACGAAAGACTCGAATGTCGTTAAATTTTTGCGGGGTGATGACGATTTGGTCGGGACTGTGGTAACAGGATGACTGCAGGGGATAAGGGCAAAAAGGAAGTTTAGCCGCGTGAGCATTACAGAAGAAACAATTTTATAGCGGGTATCCAGTCTCTATAACTATTGTAAGCGAAACCGGTAAAACCAATAAAGAGGAAAACAAAAATGCACACAAAAGGCTACGGCAAAGCAAGCGGTGCAGGCACAATAATAAATGCAATAGCAACCTACAAAGGCTCTGCATTTGGCATCGAGCTATGGACGCACGCCGAAGTAGAACTCGGTAACGATTTCC
>DAOUUS010000056.1 GCA_030668065.1 Candidatus Methanophagales archaeon | reverse complement strand
CCTTGTTCTTATTTTTAGTTCAAAGCGGCAATAACGAATATATAGCCTCAAGGTAAGTTTAGTAATAAAGAATGAATATCACAGTATCAGAGTTATGACTAAAAACAAACAATTTTATTTAGTACACGAAACAAATTTAGTTGAGGCGACACAGAAATGGATAAGAATTAAAAACGTCTCTGGGTACCACTACTAACATAATAGAAATGGTTGTTAGAATAGTATCGCAAAACGAACCGGTAAATTTAAGTATAACCGATACAGATATGATATATAATAAAGTCTTTTTTATCGTTTAACAAAGAAAATGAACGGTACCGATACTGCTCTTCTGGGTGATTTGATGGTACGAATCCAGCGTAAGAAAGAACGTTTAGATGCGCATAGACCTCTGCCGGAGACTGCACTGAGAAGACTAAGGGATGAGCTAAGGTTGCTGCATACTTATCATTCAAACGCGATTGAAGGTAATACGCTTACACTTCAAGAGACAAAACTCGTGCTTGAAGAGGGCATAACAATAGGCGGTAAATCGTTAAGGGAACACCTGGAAGCAACCAACCTCGCCGAGGCTTTCGACTTGATAGAAGCGATAGCAAAGGAGAAAAAAGGGATAGAGCATACAACCATACAGCAAATCCATGAAGTCGTAACCCGAGGTATAGACGTGGACGCGGGTAAATACCGTGTTCATAATGTTAGGATAACCGGGGCTGCGAAAACGCCTCCTGATTTCTCAAAAGTCACTTACTTGATGGACGATTTGATTGCGGCTTTAAAGGCTAAGGAGAATAAGGAGCAGCCGCTAAAAACCGCTGCGTTCCTGCATCATAAGCTGGTAGAAATTCATCCGTTCACTGATGGTAATGGGCGAGTGGCACGCCTACTCACGAACTTGTATCTGATGAAAGAGGGCTATCCGCCTATTGTTTTAAGGAAAGACGAGCGTGGGAAATATTATCAGTTCCTACGCAGTGCAGACGGCGGCAATCTCGGACCTTTTGCTAATTTCATTGCTAAATCCGTGGACGAATCACTGACACTATATTTAGCGACTTTTGGTGATATTGACGAGCTGGTGCCGCTTGTGGAATTGGCAAAGCTACGGGAATGCCCGTATTCACGGGACTACCTCGGGTTGAGAGCACGGCAAGGAGTGCTTGATGCTGTTAAAATCGGTAGGAGCTGGTACTCTACCAGGCGGGCTTTACGGGAGTACATCCGAGAACATGCTACCGCAAAATTTAAAAGTAATGAATCCAAATAGACTCACGCTGCCCTCATCACAAACAAAAAAGGGTAGAAGAGAGCAGCAAAAAAGAAACAAAAGGAGGGATATAAAAAGGGATAAAACAAAAAATGTATTTTTAGGTATAGGTGTATTAGCAGCGATTGCCGTTATTACAATTGCGTTTGCAATTGCAGCATCGGGCAGTGACGGCGGAGTGATAGAGCAAAATGCAGAAGGTGTAACAGTAGCAGCTTCGGAGGTTACCTCGAGTATCAACTACCAGGGTCGGCTGGCCGACAGCGCAGGCGAGCCGCTGAGCGGAACATACGACATGACCTTCCGGCTGTATGAAGTCGCTTCTGGAGGTACTGCTCTAGATATGGATACGCATTCGGTAGAGGTTACAAATGGGTTGTTCAGCACGGATATGAGCTTTGCACAGGAATATTTTGACGGTCGAGACCTTTGGCTTGGGATAACAGTAGGGATTGATCCAGAGATGTCGCCGAGGCAAGAATTCAAATCGGTGCCTTATGCACAGAGCCTCAAGCCGGGAGCAGTGATTAATGGTTCGGTTTCAGGGTCCGTTCTGGAAGTTAATAACGATCTTAGCTATGGTGATGGTATTTGTATAGGTACCACGGGTGACGACAGCGAAGGTGTTCAGTTAAAGACCATTGGCGACTACAGTCAAGGTGTTCTTGCATATACCTATGGCGACAACGGTGACGGTTTTTGGGCAGAGACTTCTGGCGACGGCAGCGATGGATTTGTTGCAAAGACCTCTGGTGACAATAGTGAGGGGGTTTATGTACTTACTTCAGGAGATAGGAGCAAAGGTGTCCATGCAGTGACCTATGGTGACGGCAGCTTTGGTTTTAATGCAGATACATATGGAAAACTCAGTCCTGGTGTTCTTGTAAATACATCTGGCGACAGTAGCCCAGGTGTTCTTGCAAATACCACGGGCGACTACAGCTATGGCGTTTGGACAAATACACTTGGCGACAACAGCACGGGTGTTTGGGTAAATACATTTGGCGACAATAGCTTTGGTATTTTCACATTTACCGATGGCAAATATAGCGATGCTGTTGCCGCACTTACCTTAGGTGACGCCAGTGTGGGTGTTTGTGTAGAGACATATGGCAACCAAAGTATTGGTGTTCGTGCGGATACCTATGGCGACCACAGCTTTGGTGTTGCTACGAGGACATATGGCGACCACAGCTTTGGTGCTTCTACGCTGACATATGGTCTCGGTAGCGATGCTTTTTCTGCATCCACCTATGGCAAAGGCAGCGATGGTGTTTTTGTATCTACCTCTGGCGAGAGTAGCATAGGTGTTCAGGTAGGTACCCATGGTGACAACAGCACGGGTGTTTTTGCTGTTACCACTGGTGACAACAGCTGCGGTGTTTTAGCAGCCAGCGAAAAATATAAAGCGATCTATGCACACACCTACAGATCTGATCACAAATACGGTGTCTACACTCCAGACAAGATGTGCGCCATGAGCTACGACACAGATAGTAACGATGTAGCCGAGTATTTTGCAGTGCACGAAGACCCCGAACCAGGCACTGTAATGGTCATCGGAGAAGATAGCAAGTTGGAATGCTCTACCACGGCTTACGATACCACCGTAGCAGGCATCGTGTCCACAGCACCCGGCGTCGCACTTGGCACAAACGAATCTGGAAACGTTGGCGAGAAACTGATCGCAGTCGCAGGTCGTGTGCCCTGCAAAGTAGATGCGAGTTACGCTTCGGTAAAGCCAGGTGACCTGCTCACAACTTCGGATACACCGGGACATGCGATGAAAGCACAGCCGGTTGTCATAGGCGAAGTAGAGATATATCGACCAGGGACTACACTGGGTAAGGCACTGGAACCGCTTGATTCGGGCACTGGCGTAATCGAAGTGCTGGTCACGCTGCAATAGCACGAACAACGAAAAAATGAACAAACAAATCGTGTTGATACTAGTAGGGCTTATTTGCCTCACGGGTATCGCATATGCAGGAGTATCCGCGAACTACAACCTCAGTTGGCACGTGCTAAGCGGCGGTGGCGGCAGCCAGATGGATTCCGCTACATACGCATTGAGTAGCACGGTCGGGCAGATAATCGGGTATTCTGAGAGCAGCAACTACCGGTTGGGTGCCGGCTACTGGTACGGGGCTGTTTCTACGACAACGTCCAGGATAAAGTTCGATACCGGTCCGGGCACATATCCCAGCATCTCAGGCACGTACAACGGTACATTCACGCCAACACAAACGATTACGGTGAGCAAACTGTACACGTATCCATGTGCAGGTACCGGCGGGCATTCGGAATACGTACTATTCTGGAAAGGGTCTGAGACAGTAGCCGAAGGAAGTTGGGCTGGCTATCAAGAAGCAGAGTGGTCGTATATCAAGTTTTCGGAATCGGTTACGTTAACAGCAGACGAACAATATAGCTTCTCTATTCGTACAGGCTCGTATCCGCAGGTTATACACAGCCCAGCGCTTACGAATGCAAATGGCACACTGAACTGCACGGAGTTCGTGGATGCGAATGGCAAGAGTTACAACGACTGGATACCTGCGCTAAGGTTGGAATAAACATGTAAACATATGATTAGGGGGTAAACCCCCTTTTTTTCTTTACTTGCTTATTCGTTTATTTGGTTTTATCAGAATTTTATGTTTTTTAGTATCGTATTCGCAAAATATTCTATAAACAGTCCATAAAGCGTGCTTATCGCTAACCACTAAACATTTATTTTGATGAACTCCTAATCAGTTTGTGGTGATAAAAATTATAGACATACACTGTCATTTGACGTTTGAGCAATACGACACGGACCGTGATCAGGTAATAGCAGCAGTAAAACAGGATTTGAAAGCAGTAATCACGAGTGGTGTGGACCCTGAAGACGCGAAGAAAACGTTAGAGCTTGCCGAGCTGCATGAAGACTTTATCTTCGTTTCGCTTGGGCTTCATCCGATACACGTAATCGGGAAAACGGACCATGAAATAGGCGATTATCTGGATTTTATATGCGAGAACAGAAGTAGGATAGTGAGTATAGGCGAGATCGGGCTGGACTACCACTGGATACGAGACCCGATAAAGGTAAAGAGGATGCGGGAAGTATTTGATGTGTTTCTTGAATTTGCGAAGGAACAGGATCTACCGGTTGTGCTGCATCTGCGTGGCACAGGCGGCGAAGCAATAGAAGAAGGTTTGAAGATCATTTCGGATGCCGACATAAAGAAAGCGGTTTTTCATTGCTTCACGGGCAAGCCGCAGCTTGCGGAACTGATATGCGAAGAAGGCTATTACGTCTCGCTGCCTACGTCAATAGTGCGAAGCAAGACGATGAAGAAGGTTGCGAAGCGGATACCACTTCCGTATTTGTTTACCGAGACAGATGCACCTTATCTTTCGCCTAAAGAGGGGGAAAAGCGGAACGTGCCACAGCACGTGAAGGTAGTGTACGAGGAGATAGCGCGACAACGGGGTAGCGATATGGCTACTGTGAACACTGCGATAGAAAGCAATTTCAAGCGCGTGTTTGGAATAGACTTGAAGTGAGGCAAAAGAAAGGGACCACAGAATACGTTGAGTTTTGTGGTATAAACAATTAGCGTGGCTTAAAGCGGTGTTAAGCCGCGTTTCAACAAGAACAGCTATGAAACTGCCTTAGCGTGACAAATACCTGTGGTATAATGCACCCACAAAAAACCAGCAATACAAACATCAACCACAACATCACACCAGCGTATCAACAAACGCGCAAACGTCTCTAACAACAGCAGGATTACAAGACCATACCCCTGCCTCATAGCTCCAATCAAGCCCGCTCTTACTGAGATTAGCAGCGGCGATAAGCGCTTCGCACCGATCAACCACATAAAGTTTAGCATGAAGCTTAGGAACGAACCGAACAACCCCGCCCAAGGCGATAACCTCATCAACCACACTTCGATCACTGGACCCACGAGCGAAATCATCAGCATTACCTTTCAAAAAGACTTTCAACTCGCCGCCTTTCTTAACAAACTTAGCAACATCCCACTTAATCCTTCGCCAGGCACCATATGTAATCCAGGGTGAAGCGATAAGAATCTCGCGATTCGCCTTAGCAATCATAGCTTTCAAAGACTCTTCAATACTATCCATACCCCGATCCTCAAAAGTAGCAACGAAAGCAGTATCATAGTTGATCTTTTTGACGCCCTTCAGTAAAAGAATGGTAAGAGCAACAAAGACAACCAGGCAAAAGAAAAGAATTAAAGCTACAATCCATGCAAGCATTTTATAGTCCTCCAACCGCCTACTACTAACATACTCCTATATACTCACAGCATCAGCTTAAAACTTCCGGTTGCTTCAACATTTCTTTATAACGTTCTAAAAAATATGGACTTTTAGCTGCAAGTATAAGAGTTGCTCTTACCTTTTACGAATCTACTCCTACATCGTGTACTTGAAGCGCTATATAACACTTCAAGGCTTTATACTTTGTGCGGGATGCCCCAGCTGGGAATCGAACCCAGATCTTGGGCTCCGCAAGCCCAAGGGATGTCCTTTACCACACTGGGGCATTTTATATGTGACCACTCTCCGATTAGACGCGCACATTCACAGAAACTTTGGTACGTACGGAAATACATCTTCGTGAATGTAGCTAGTGGTAACAAAAGTTTCTTTATTTAGAAAAGAAGTTTGTTCCTGTATATAAAGTATAACTACTACCTATTTAGGACGCAGATTACACGGATTTACGCAGATTTACGCATAAAATCAACTGCCTTAAGTTTAACTTCCGGTTTAGTGCAAAATAACTAAAAGTCCAACTTCAATACCGGTTGCTTTGAGATACCCAAAAACCAGAACCAAATGAGTTATGTACTTTGTAGGCAGCACCAATTATCTTTTCGGTTATATCTCGCTGTTTATCTTCTTTCATCTGTGTTAATTAGTGTTAATCTGTGTCTAATAATCATACCTCCTTTTCACAATTAGATATTAGAATTTGTTTAGACATAGATGCTCAGGATTTAGTAATTCTCGCAGCTATGGCGGGAATGACTATTCTCCCATTTTCTTCTATTGCAACAGTTGATGTTTATGGTGTCAAAAGGAAGACGGGATAAGGACGAGAAAGGGCTGGTGAAAACTACATTATGAAGTTCCGCCACGACAAAGTAGATGTGATTCTCCTCGGTGTGATGGCGATTTCGGCAGTTATATTAATATTGCTTGCCGTACTGGGCCACATGAAGGGGTGGCACTTGCTGAATTATGTCGTATTAATATGCGGCGTAGTTCTCTTATTAAGCGTACTTATTCGTCACGCTATGCCCGAGTATCACAGACCCGAAGAAGAGACTATACCAACTTTACTTATCGGCTTAATGGCTATCTGCATCGGTGCAAGCAACTTATATGGACTGGTAGAATGGTTGTCCACATTGATAATCGTGGTCTTAGCCGTCTTGATAGTAGCCTACCGGTTGCGGCAATGGCGTCGGAAGTCGAGATAACTTAGGCTACCTAAAAACATGGTAATAGTAGTAGGTTCCGGTGCGGGTGGTGCAACAGTAGCGAAAGAACTGGCGGTTATGGGTTGCAGTATTACTCCTGGAAAAAGGGCCGGACGTAGCGGATAAAGACGCTTTCAAACACTATTCAAACGTGGATTCCGAAGTAAAAGTGATGAGAACTATCTGTTTAGGCGGAACTACCACAGTATCTGCGGGCAATGGGGTAAGATGCTTAGAAGAAGAATTAAGACTGCTTGGGATTGATCTGCGTGATGAGTTCGTGGCTGCCGAAAAAAAGCTTGGTGTGAGATGCCTACCGGATTCGTTCTTTGGTAATGGCACAAAAAGGATTATGACTGCTGCGGAACAGCTCGGCCTTAAAGTAGATAAGATGCCCAAGTTTATTGACCCTGCGAAATGCAATAAAGACGGTAGATGTACCTCAGGCTGCCCCGAAGGTGCAAAATGGACGGCACGCCGTTTTGTGCAGGACGCGGAAAGAGCAGGTGCAAGGATAAAAACAGGGCTGCCCGTAGATGAGGTAGTGGTGCGTAACGGGGCGGTGAACGGCGTGAGCTGTGGCGGCCGTTTTTTCCAGGATGATACCGTTGTCCTTTCCGCAGGTGCTTTAGAGACTCCTCGTTTATTGAACCGGCTTGGAATACCTACTACACCATTGTTCGTTGATAGTTTCATAACATTAGGCGGGATTCTCAAAGGAATAGGGTTCAACAAGGAAGTACCCATGAATGCGATCATAAAGTGTGCTGATTTTATCCTTGCGCCTCATTTCTCGACACAGCTCTTAGCGGAGATGCAGAAGCATGGTTTAAATGCGGATTCCAGTGACATCTTGGGTATAATAATAAAGATAAAGGATGATGCCGTGGGCGAGGTAACAGAAAAAGTGGTGAAAGGCGTAACAAACAGGGATGCCGCTATCTTATCAGAAGGTGCTGCTATTGCAGGCGCTATATTAAAGGAAGCCGGTGTCGCTCCTTATACGTTCGTGACCACGCCATTACGAGGTGCACATCCCGGCGGGACGGCAAAGATCGGTGTCGTGGTTGATAAAAATATGGAAACTGAAGTGCATGGCTTATACGTGGCGGATGCTTCCGTGCTACCATCGGCACCCGGTGCTCCGCCTATACTTACGATTGTTGCGTTGGCGAAATACGTTTCGAGGCTAATAGCGCTGTGAGATTTCAGCTCTTTTTGTATAAAGTATATTTTTTGCCACCGATACACCGAGAGCACCGAGTACTTTCCCTCCGTGTCCTCTGTGTCTTTCATTTTTGTTTTTTTCTTGTAATACCTATTACCATACCACATAAACTCGTACCTGCTACATCTCAACGCCAATCGTGTCTTTCTCTAAGTACCGCACAATTCTGTCGTCTGGTTCCTTCGCATAAAAAAATAGCGCTACCGTTTTTGATGTTGTATTGACCGTGACATTATAAGGCGTGGTCAGGTTGGCAGCTTTAAGCGTCTTATTGAACCAATCCCCGCAAGCTTGGGCACAGCTTGAATTGACTGTTAAAGTCAAGTCAGGATAATAAAATGCGTCAGAAACCAGTTCTCTGTTCAGGAGTCGCAATCTTATAAGCGTAGATCCTCCGGATACGGCGGGTATCTTCGTACCGGTCAGATTTACCAGTGTTAAGTTAATCCGCGTT
>DAOUUS010000210.1 GCA_030668065.1 Candidatus Methanophagales archaeon | reverse complement strand
TCCAAATATCTTATACGGGATAATAGCCGCTTGAAAATCTTCTGCCCTGAAGGATATAGCATGCCCGGGGCATTCTCGGTTACGGCATCGCAAAACTCGTTCTTTGACCCAAAATTCACCCTTCAGTGTTATAATATGCCGGTTATTCTTGTTGTATTTCTTAACTAGCTTCGCGCTGCAAAGGGGGCAGCTATTCATCCGTGTGGAAACTTTAACCACTTTTTGTTGCATAATACATTATAGTGGCTCACAATATAAGGAGTTATGTGTGAAACTATGGTTGGAACGGGATGAAAAGCGACAAAGCACAGTATCTGCTGATGATTTGATAGATAGAGTGGAAGAAGGGCGATTGAAAAAGGATCGGAGCATTTGAGTGGTCGTAGCATCGTAGTCCAGGCATCAGAAAGTTTTGAGTTCCCTTAACCCCACATTTTTCCCTTTTCGCTGATTAAAAACCCCGCTTCTTAGGTAACGCTTCCGTTTTAAGAACGGTTTGTGCTGAAAGGCCACCCACGTTTCAAAGTAGTACACCGACAACAAACCCGATTATCGCACCTGAATTGAGCAACGGCAGACCCGCATGTGGCGTACCTCTACCCGCAAGCCGGGTAAGCGCCGTATAACCCACTAAAATACCTATTACCGTGCCTAAAGCCGGTGCTGCACTTGTAAAGTTAACAAATGCCGCAACAACCAGTATAGACGGTATAATCGCATCGCCGAGCCCCATGTAAAACGCTTCGTCCATATCGTCATTCTTAAGCAGCGAGAACTTACGCTTCCGCGGCAGCACAAAAAGAATCGGGACGCGTAAATCCACGATTGATTCCGCTAATGACACCATGTGCTTCGTTTTATAGACCGCGATTGCATCATATACCGCCAGCATTATCAGCAATAACAATACCGGTACGATCCCAAGAGAAACGCCGAATATCGCAGTTGCGCCACCAGCTATTATCACGCCGGTTGCATCGAGTACATACCATTCGGGATATTTATACAGTAGGAGTGTAAGAATAATGGTAAGAACCAGAGGTAACACGCTATAAGGCTGTACAAGTTGCATCAGGCTGTATATTTGCACCGATACGCCTTCCATGAAACTATAGATCAGTGCCTCAAGTGCTACCATCACATAATATATCGTTAACGCCACCGCAGCGAGCATCACGAAATACACGAGCTTGTCGCCACCAAATTTAAACACGATCAGGATGAGCGCGGTGAATATCATGATTGTAACGAAGAAATAAATGGGATTCCACATGGACTCCGGATTTTCAAACGCAGGCTCTATATCGGATAATGTCGCAAGCAGCACTGCAATTATCTGCGTAAGCACGATAAAACCGCCCATCCCTGCGTACAGTGCTATGCTCGTCTTCACTTCGTCTTCGTATTCTTCCTCTTCTTCGTTTTCGGTCATCGTGTTCTATTCATATGGTGTTAACGTTAGATGAAATTTAATATACCGATTTAGCTTTTAGATTGCTGAAAGCAATATCATCGGGAGTCCCGTCACCTATGACCACAAGAGTATCAAAACTCGGAGGTTCGAATTTAGTGAGCACATTCATATTGATTCTCTTCGAAATTCTGGCTATATTTGTTGCTAACCGATTGCTCGGGTCTAACGTATAAAGTTTCATAGTAAAAACGGCTCCGCAACTCTCACATCTATTCCTGCTTCGAGGAATTCATCCACATCCTTTAACGTAAGTCTCTTAGCTTTTAGAACGTTGTCCTCCAATGAAGTCAGATAGATCGCCGTTTTCTCTTCGTTTAAACCTGCTATTGTTCTTGCCGCCTCTAAACTATGTGTTGTAATTATGACCTGATTGCCGTTTTCTACTATATCAAAAAACCATTCAGCAATACTCAGTAGCATTCTCGGATTTAAATGTGCTTCAATGTCATCCCAGAGCAAGACCTTTGGTTTCTCTAATTCGTAAAGAATCCGTGCAATTATATAACTCTGGATACCTTCACCCAAATCACCCAGTCTTATTCTCCGCCCATCTTCTAAGAACCCATAAATCGCCAGCTTTCCATCAAGAAAAGGTTCTATTGTTATGTCCCTGTAATTATCATACACAAGCCCTGAGACTTCCTCAGCAACGTTTTTACAAATACCTAAATTTATTATTGATGCCCAGTTTCTTTGTAAGTAGTTATAACCCTTTTGGACCAATTTCGAGCGGATTAAAAGAGTATTATCTATGGGTATTTCTCTTGCTTTTCCACTCATTGTGTGACATTGGGACATAGCTATAGTTCCAATCTTATGTGTTTCAACCTTTTTATCCTCGTTTATGGCTGTACGTGCCTCTTCTGTCTTTTGCTTGCCGGTAGACACATCGATATTTGGAGCGTTTTTAGTGAATAGGAGCACATAGTTCTCTCCATCCACTTTATAGCTTAATTCCGCCTGGTTTGTTGTATAATTATAGAGCAAAAATGCGTATCCAACACTGTCGAGAGTTTCGTGCATTAAATGGACGACACTGAATGCCGTTGGGTCTCTAATCCCATAGGGGACTTCACGAAACGGATTTGGAGCTAAGAACAACGCTTCCAGAATTGTTGACTTACCCGAATTGTTTGCACCTAATAGGATTGTCACGGGTGCCAATTCTATCTCCCCGTCTTTTATCCCCCTGAAATTCGTTATCTTTAATTTCTCTATCATACTCGTTGTTCGTAGTTAGTAATAGTTAAAGTTTGCTACCATCTTTTAGCGGCTCTCACATATTATCTAAAAGCTCTTGGATGAACACCGCCATTTTTTCACTTTCCGCATCATTTCTTATTATAATATCGGTTTTTACTACTTCCAGTTCTTTATCTACCGGGCTTTCATCACTCTCAGCTATAACAAGCACATCCAGGAACTCCTCGTAACACTTGAACACACCGTAAGGCGATACTTCAAACCCTTTAGCCCTCATGAATTTACCGGTAGGTCCGCTTATCGGATTGCTTCCCACGATAGGCGAAATCGCTACTACTTTCTTATGCTTCAGCATTTTTCGTACACCATTCAAACACAAAATAGGCCCTATGCTTGTTATCGGGTTACTCGGTCCTATAAGCACAACTTCTTCCGCATCTGAGCCCAACACATTCATAACAGCTTCAGAAGGTTTCACACACTCTATTCCCTCGAAATACACGTCTAATACTTCGGGCTCGCCTTTTTTTGCAACCCAAAACTCCTGGAAATGGTATTTGCCCTCGGGTGAGAGTATATTCGTGCTTACTGATGCAACAGCGTCCGTCATCGGGAGTATCTTAGCGGTTACGCCAAATCTTGTTGCAAGCGAAGAAGTTGCTTGGGTTAAACTTTCTCCTTGTCGCAACAGCTCGGATCTGATGATATGCGTTGCTCGATCTTTATCACCAATCATCATCTGCTCATCGTGACCCAACCTCTTCAACGCAGTATGTGTAAAAAAACTCTCCTCTTTTACGCCCCACCAT
>DAOUUS010000065.1 GCA_030668065.1 Candidatus Methanophagales archaeon | reverse complement strand
CAGCAGCAGCGGGTGGCGATTGCTCGGGCACTTGCCAACGATCCGGGAATAATCATCGGTGATGAACCAACAGGAAACGTGGATACCGAAGCGGGAGATGCAATAATGAATATCTTAGAAGGTTTGAATAGCGAAGGACGTACGATAATCGTAGTGACGCACGATGCCGAAATTGCAGCACGTGCCGGTAGAACAAAGCGGATGCGAGACGGTAAACTACTCGAATGAATACGTATGGTGCATCATCCTGCACAGCGAACTGATAGCTTTAGTGGCAATCACACTTATTATTGCAACTATTCTACTTTTATCCCTAACTTTCTCGCTATCTCCTTATATCTTACACGTAAAGTCACTTCGGTAACGCCGGTAGCTTCGGATACATCTTTTTGCGTCTTTCTATCGCCACATAAGATGGCGGCTATGTAAATCGCCGATGCTGCTATGCCCGTAGGACCTCTTCCACTTGTTATATCCTTTTCTAACGCCTTTTTTATTATCTCACTCGCCCGTTCCTCTACATGCCGCTTCAAGTTTAATTTCTCACAGAATCTACTCACGTATTCCAGAGGCGAAGTCGGTGCAAGCTTCATCCCAAGCTTGGTTGCCAATAACTTGCTGGTCTTTATTATATCCTTCTTTCCCACTCTCGTTACCGTTTCTATCTCATCCAGCGTTCTTGGCACCATGTGTTTACGACACGCCATGTACATAGACGCAGCCAGTATCTTCTCGATCGAACGACCATGTATCAAATCTTTTTCCCACGCTTCACGGTATATTTCCATACTGCTCGCTCTCGCCTCTTCCGGTATAGAAAGCAATGAAGACAACCGTTCAATCTCAGACTGTGCAACTAAACGCTGCCGCCCGACAGACGCACTCAATTTTTTCCTGCGCTGAAGTTCACTAAGTCGTTGTAACTGCACCCTATTGAGTGATAACTCTTTGTCCACTTTGTCTACTGCTGCGTCCTTATCCGCTACGTCTTTTTGCATTTCTTTTTTTACACCTCAAAGTACGAAAATTTCGTTATTCACGATTTTTCTTAGTTGCTTCTCCTTTACACTTTTAAACGTCTTCACGCTAACGTAAGGTCGGTTTACAGGTCCAAAGACGTCGTAAACTTTGCCTATTTTCCTTTTATCATCTGTGATGACGATGGAATTGACTATTTGCTCTGGTTTCATCTTTTTACCCCGCACAATCAATTTATTATCCACCAGGTGAAGCACCGTGCCTATCGTCCTCGTACCTTGTGCATTTCCTTTTCTTTTCATCGCTAATAATAAAGATGTTAGCTGAGTATATAAAGTTTACGGATTTTTTATATGCACCACCTGCAATATCAATAGTATGTCTGTATCATTATTTGAACTGTACAATTTATTACCGAGGACAAACTGCAAGAAGTGTGGAACGGTCTGTATGGGCTTTGCTGCTAAACTGATTTCAGGAGAAGCTAAGCCGGAAGATTGCCCTTTGCTCTTAGAACCAGCGTATAATGATAATTTAGAAACTTTGAAGAATATACTCTCCCCGTTTACGGAAAAAGGACTCACAGGGTTGATAATAGCGGCTGAAAACTGTATGGGTTGTGGAATATGTGTTGTGGTATGCGAAGAGAACAGGATGAACGAGGAGGTAATATATGGAAAAGGGGGCAGGCATAAAGACGTACAAGTTTTAAGAATAGAATGCGGAAAAGTGAGGTTGGTGGATGCAAAGAAGTGTAAGAGAGCTTTTGAACCACCAGAGTTTTGTAGGGCTTGTGTTGACCATTGCCCCACAAATGCAATCGAACTGGTGTCTTAAATAGATGAATGTAATACACGAAGAGAGAAAAGTGCGTTATAACACTAATTCATTTATATAGTAACACCATAGTAATCTGATTATGCACATGATAGGTAACCGGCAGAAAGTCTTAACATCATTAATAGTGATATTTGCGATTGCGATGCTATTTATTGCAACAGTTACTAATGCAAATGCGGCTGAGGTCGTAGTCACACGTACGTTATCCACGACAAATCCTGCTTCTGATTCTACATTCGAGGTTAGGTTGGACTTGACCGGACTCCAAATAGGAGGAGTCATAGAAACTATTCCCCCTGATTTCGTATTTGTCAGTACTCAGCATCCACAAGAACAAACCAATGTATCGTCATCAGGACAGGAACTTGCATTTGTCGTGGTCAACGAAACTGCGATAGTGTATGTAGTACGAGCACCGTCCGAAGGAATAGACGGAACAATTGGCGGATTGTGGTATGACGCTTTAAGCATGACAAAAGGCGATATTGGAAGTACGAGCGTTTCTGTAAACGCAGTACAAGCACCCACACCATCTCCTGCAACTCCTGACTTCAATCTGGTATCTACACTTGCAGGGTTACTTGCAGTCGTGTATATACTTGCCCGCAGCAGAAAAGGGCACGGGGGTGACGGGCAGTGAACAAGAAGGTATGGCTAATAGTTTCTGGACTGTCATCTGTGTTACTCGTGCTTGCAACTACAATACCTGCTTTTGCATATGATGTAGACGACCTGTTAAGCAAGTGTGAAATCGCGCCGGCACCGGAACCTGCTGTAATGGTGTACAATTACGAACTCAACCCGGAGACGTTAATGCCCGGCGATGTGGGTGTGCTCACAGTTACACTTAAGAATATGCAGGAAAAGCCGATAGATAAGGAACTGGATATTAAAAGTGATATAAAAGGGACTTCAGGTTACGTTGTAGATGTGGACACTAAGACAAGGTACACAATGGACGCATACATAAAAGAAGCTTATATCGTGGAGAAACAGTTCAAAATTTACAACAAGTATATCTCTGCCGGTGTGATAGGACCCGATAAAAATGTAGACCTCGAATTTAAAATTCAGGCACCCGGTGCAGAAGGCATATACATGCTAAAATTCGCTGCCGACATTGAGGATATGAACAGAAAAAGAAGCAAAGGGATTCGCTATTTTATTCCCGTACAGGTCAGCGGTACTGTAAACATGATACCACAGGAAGTATCACAGAACGAGGTGAGGTTGGAGGTCATAAACGAAGGCCTGTCAGATGTTAACTGCGTTTATGTTACTGCTTTAAATGTAACCGGGGCAGAAGTTCAGCCGGAAAAAGTATATGTCGGTAGTATAAACGCAGGCGAGTCGGTTATTGTGGTATTCACGGTTATGAACGCAGAACTAAATACAGAAGCGTGCAGTGCAGTATTTAAGGCGAGTTTTAGGCATGGTGTAAATAAGCACGAATCTAATCAGGTATGCGTGGCGATACCGTATTCTGCTGAGTTATTGGAAGAGCACCCGGAAACTGCTTTTGCGACTATTCCCGTATCTCAGACTCCGACTTCTTCCCCTAGTTCAACACCGAACTCGCAATTATCGGGATTTTGTGCGGTGTTAGCATTTGGCGGGCTGTTTATAGCGGGATTAGTATATCTAAGTAGGAGGAAAAGATGAAGCAAGCGGAAAGACTAAGAAGAAAGAAGATAGTGGTGGCACGGGAAATACGCAATGTCGCTTGCTTGTTAACGGTTTTTGTGCTGACAGCAGTTGTGCTGACTTCTATTCCTGCTACTGCCGTGAATAATGACAATACTGTATCGAAGATAGAGATCGTAGATGCAATCATGGCACACATGAAAGCAACGTATATGGGCGAAGACGTGCAGCATCCGGATAAGGAAGAACTTCGCAGAGTTGCTTGCCTTTATTATTACCACGGCCGGTATCCTCGGACAATAGAGAGTGCGACCGGAGATCCTGTAACGATATATCAGCCATTGGAGAAGATAGTAGTGCTGAATGCCGGTGTAGCAGAAGCGATTCGCGCTCTTGGCGCTAAAGACCGAATAGTTGGCGTTAGTGATCTGATAGCAAAACAAACAGTTTTCTTTCCTGAAATAAGTACTAAAGAGATAGTTGGCGGCTGGAGGGAGATTGACCCGGAGCTGGTGCTGCATTTAGAGGCAGATGCCGTATTTGCATACGGTAACTGGCCGGGACCCGAATATATAGAGGAAAAACTACCGGACTCCATAGCTGTCATCCGTATGGACATCTACAAGCCAGAAACACTTAGAGCCGAAATGGTGAAGCTAGGATATTTACTGGACGAAGAGGATAAGGCATCAGAGTATATCGCATGGCATGATAAGTACGTGGATGCGATAGAAGAGCGGGTATCGAAGAGGGCTGAGGACGATAACCCCGAAGTATTCCTGTATAAGAGTGTGATTGAGTCCACGAACGAGCGAAAGGCATATACAACGCAATCCGGTGGAATAAGCACACTTTGTGAGATGGCAGGCGGGCAAAACATAGCAGAAGGGTTCGACGTTGCATATCCCACAGTAGACGTGGAATGGATTTTAGATCAGAATCCGGAAGTAATGGTGGGGCTCTCAGAGGGTGGCGGTCGCGGCGGTTATGAGACGGATGATGAATCCGGGTTGACGGAAGAGTATGAAAGTCTAATAGAACTACCGGGGTTGGGTAATGTTACGGCGGTGACTGACGAGCGTGTATATGTGATAGATAGTAATGTCCCGTTTGGTCCCGGGTATCCGATTGGTCTTGCATATATGGCAAAATGGTTCAATCCGGACGAATTTGATGATTTAGACCCGCAAGCGATTCATCAGGAATACGTAGATAAAATCTGCGGCATTGACCTTGACGTGACGAAGCGGGGCGTGTTTGTGTATCCCGAGCTCGAGAACTACTACTAAACAAGTTGCAAAGAAAGAAGCAGTTCAGGACGGATAGAGGAACTCGACAACACTAGTAATAATACCAAATGTTTTTTTCTTACGTTTCGTGCTACTGGTAGAGCGGAAAATACCGAAAGTCATATTATGATAAAAAGTATCCTCTTTATTATTGCTCAAATTGAGTGATATTACCCGGTAAAAAATGCAGGGTAAAAAGCGCAAAGATAAGGAAGGTGATGCGCCGAGGAGGGGCGCGATATAAATGCTCAAACAAAAGGAGGTGAAAAGAAAAGATGAAAAGAGAAAAAATAACGGCTATTCTCCTGGCGGGGTTAGTTCTTGCAAGTGCTGTCGGGATAGCGAGTGCACATTTCACAATGATCTTCCCCAGCGATAGCGAAGATACCATATGGGATGTGACGCCAGAAGATTACATAGCGGAGCGTGGAGAGACAAAGACGGTGTACATGATGTGGGGACACCCTTATGAGCATATATCGTTTGATATGGCATCAGTACCTGAAGTTTCTGTCACGAAACCAGACGGTACGGTTGAGCAACTAACGGCAGAACAGATCTCCGTGGATAGCATGGATGAAGACGGTAATCCCGGTACTTTTGTAGCGTACAAAGCTTCGTTCACTGTTGATCAAAGAGGCGATTCCGTGGTCGCAGTGAATTATGAAGACGAAGGAGAGAATCTGATAGACTGCACAAAAGCGGTCATCCACTGTGGCGTAGAAGCATGGGAAGGTTGGGATGCCAATGTCGGACAGAAGACCGAGATTCTTCCTTACATGCGACCTTATGGCATGGAAGAAGGTTTTGTATTCGCGGGACAGGCGATGTACGATGGTAAGCCACTTGCAGGTGCACCGGTAGAGATTGAGATATACCACACACTGGACGATGGTAAAGAGATCGTGGAAACAGCCGAGGAGATGTTCCCGTATGACCCGCCGATGGTGTTCACAAGGCTTGCCAAGTCCAATGACAAGGGTGAGTTCGTGTACACGCTTGACGAGCCCGGGATATGGTTTGTCGGCGCGACTATGGAACCAGAGACTGGACGTAACGTCCGGGGTGTGTTCATAGTTCCAACGATTGATGCGTTCCCACCGAAAGCAGCGGCTACTGTGAATACCGAAGAACTAAAGACACGTATAAAAGCAGTGGAAGAGAAAGTGGCGACAGCAAAGGAAGCATCTGCTGCGGAAGGAGCACCCGGATTTGGCGTGATACCCGCAATTCTTGGGTTGTTAATCGTGGTATACCTGATAAAAAGGAAAGGGAGGTAAGCAATAAAGAAAATGGTACATATATCAGATGGAATATTATCTCTGCCTGTATTGGCAGCGGGATGGGCAATCACATTTGCATTGCTTGCAGTGGCAATCTGGTGGAGCAATAAGAAGGGTAATTTAGAGGAGGAGATACCGAAGCTATCGGTGATGACCGCGGCATTCTTTGTCGCTTCTCTCGTTCATATACCCGTAGGACCGACAAGCGCGCATTTTATACTCAATGGATTAGTGGGTGTAATACTAGGGATATTCGCCTTTCCCGCCATTTTTATTGGCGTTGTGCTTCAGACTGTTCTCTTTCAGCATGGCGGCATAACCACCATCGGCGTGAACACGGCGAACATAGGGATTCCTGCACTGATTGCTTATTGTATATTCAAGTGGGGAAATAAGGTTGGTATGACAGTAATGAGAAAGGAGTTATCCGTCTGGATATTTGGTGCTCTCGCAGGTGGTGTGGCAGTATTTCTGGCTGTGATTTTTACGGCGTTTTCGCTTGTGCTCTCAAATGAAGAGGCTTTTTTTGCCATTGCAATCGCATTTACTGTCGCGCACATACCCATAATAATAATAGAAGCGATAATTACAGGTTCGATCGCGGTGTTTCTGCTAAAAGTAAAACCCGAGATAATAGGTGGATGAGGGGATGATAAGAAATGAACTGTAAAAAAATGGTTGGTATTTTTGCGATATTCGTAGTGCTATCGTGTTTGTGCACAAGCGTTGCGAGTGCACATCGCTTGCATATAGAATCTACGCTGAGTGAACTAGAAATAGAAGCGTACTTCGGTAGCGGTGCCCCGGTACAAGATGGAGACGTAAAAGTGTACGACAAGAGCGGTAATTTGTATATAGAAGGCACGACAGACGAAGAAGGTAAGTTCCGGTTTCCACCAAAGATAGGTATGGATGAGTATGAAGTGGTCGTGAATGCGACACACATGCCGGGTCATAAAGGGGAAACAACGATAAACTTAAGTCAGGTAAGTGCTGACGGTGCGGGAACAGAACTGCCGTTATATTCTAATATTATCGCAGGCTTTGGGTATTTAATAGGCATTGCGGGTTTTGCAATGGCATATGTGTACTGGAAGCGGAATAAGAAGTAGAAATGGTAAATTATCCGGAGATTGACAAGTATTCATCGCTTGATTCACCGATGCACCGGTTTGACCCGCGGGCAAAGATAGTTGCATTTACAATCCTTATTTTCGCGGTCGTTTTAGTTCCAAACTTGAAATTAGCTTTTATCGCGTTGATCGGTGCTATCCTCTTTCTTATCGCATCAAAACTGCCACGCAGGTTCGCGTTGCAGCACATCAAGTGGGTTTTTTTATTCGTCGTGCCGTTTATCCTCATCATGCCGTTTACAGTGTCTGGAACAGAAATATTCAACTTTCACGGTTTAACGATGACATACGAAGGTCTCGAATACGGTATTTTAGTAGCAGTGCGGGCTTTATCTGCTGTTATACTTGTTTTGCCGATGATCGCGACTACTAGGTTTGACGTTACAATAAAGGCATTGGGTGAGCTAAAAATGCCCAGTATGCTTGTTCAAATGTTTATGTTCACGTATCGTTACATATTCGTGTTTGTGGTCGAGTTTCAAAGGATGTGGCGGGCGATGGTGGCACGGGGATTCCAGTTGAAGACGAACCTATATGCGCTCAAGACGATAGGGGGAGCGTTGGGTATGCTTTTTGTCAGAAGTTATGAACGCGGGGATAGGGTGTATCAGGCATTGCGGGCGCGTGGTTATACCGCAAAACCGAAAACGTTAGTTGAGTTCAAGATGCGTGCGAGTGATTATGTGTGGACAGTTGTTATAATCGGGTTTGCTGTTTCTTTGCTTATTGTTTCT
>DAOUUS010000273.1 GCA_030668065.1 Candidatus Methanophagales archaeon | reverse complement strand
TGTTTCTCATGAATCGTTACAAAAGTAATGAAACCAAGCGTTGCAAAAAGAAAAACTTTTTTAGTATGGACTATAATTTGTTTGTGAACCGTAAATGAATAGCAAGAATTCGTGCCGTAAGGGGTCATTGATAAAGGCGATCTGGGAATTAACGAGAGCGGAGCATGGGCTGATGTATGGCTTTGGCGTGTTAATAGGGCTAATAGTCGGAGGCGGCAGTACATATGTCGCCGCGATTTTGGGCTTCTTTACCGCTTTGTTCATACAGGCTGGCACGTTTGCGCTGAACGATTATTGTGATCTTGAATCGGACATTGCAAACCGGAGGAGGGATAGGCCGCTGGTACGAGGAGCGATAACAAAATCGGCGGCGTTACTGGTTGCATGTGTCGCTACCGCACTCGGTATAGTATTTGCTGTGATTCTAACGTTATTCTTGAATGATCCGCTTTTATTCGCTTTTGCGTTTATATTAGCGGTATTAGGCATCCTGTACGACCTAAAAATGAAAGAGTACTTCGTGGTGAGTAATTTTTATATTGCATTTACGATGGCAGTGCCTTTTATCTATGGCGGCTTAATAGCAAGCGGTAGAATAAGTACAGAATTGATCATTCTTTCGTGCATTGCACTACTCGCGGGTTTCGGACGCGAGGTGATGAAGGATATAGCGGATGTAAAAGGGGACGAGTTGAGGGACGTGAAAAGTTTAGCACGGGTATATGGTGTGGAGACTGCGAAACGAGTCGTGATTGGTTCTTATCTGCTCGCAATGCTACTAAGTGTGGTTCCTTTTTTAGTGGTCAATACCTCGTACTACTTCAATTTCGCGTATCTGCTTCCGATTGCGGCTGCGGATGTGCTGTTTCTGCATACGTGTATCGGGTTACGGAACGTAGATGCCGACTACGGCTTTATGAGGAAAGAGACATTGATGGCAATTGCTATTGGATTGGTTGCGTTTATCAGTGGTGCTTTGTGCCATTTTTGAATTAATATGAAACGGGGTAAATGTTTATACCTGAATTTTAGTGATTATATGCACTATGTAGCACTTTGTAATCTTTTATCGAGCCTCATTGCGTTCATAAGCAATAATTGCTTCTTAGTGGCTCTTGAAAGTTTCCATCTTAGTTTACCCCTGTAGGAAAATTCAACAAGAGATAGATTTTTTAGTTCGTACACGGCTTGACCAACCGACATATCGAAGTCGGCTTTCTTCAACCTGAATTTGACAATTGCTCTCAGCAGGTATGTAAGGAACACAATCGTGATATAGGCATTAATGCGTTCCGGGCGCTGATAACGAATGGGTCCTAAAGAGAATTCACCTTTCAAGCTTTTGATGGCTTTTCCATTTCGGGGTAACAGCTATTGATATGAAAAACCCATTCCCTGGCAGATTTAATGTTTTGCGGGCTTACCATCCTTCTGTCTACGATCATGTGGATGCCACGATACCCCAAGCTTCAAGTGCCGCAAGCAGGTCTTCCATCTTCTCAGGTATCCACTCCGAGATACTGAATCACCCTCTGTCTTGAGCTTTTTTTTCTCTTTATCCCCGTAGTTCTCTACTAGATTTCGATATTTCCTATCCTCTTTTATTTCCGCGCGTATGAATGGCATAGTGCCTAACAGGCTCTATGTATGGTATATAACTAGTTCTTGTTAATATCGCTCTTGTTGAGTCCTGATATTATTTCGCGTACTATTCCTAAGACATTTCTTATTCATAAACTTACCGCCTTTTCACACCACTCGAAGAACATTCCAAGCGTGTTCTCCGATCTCATTTTCCTGATAAAGGCATCATTCGGAGTTTCAAAGTATTCCAGATCGAGTGCCCCATGTATACGGTTATTGTACCACTCTGCAAACGCATAAGCAGAATCAAACCTCCACCTATGTCTTCTGTACTCCTGAAACCACCGCTCGATCTTACCGTTCGTTTGTGGATTATTCCGCTTCGATGGGATGTGTTTGACACCTCGAGCATTCAGATACTGTTTAAATCGACTTACGCCCTCTTTTTTCTTTTCACCACCGCTTGCATAGAACTGAGCCATAGTTTCACAGTTCACTCTCTTTAGAAACTTTGCTATTCATTCTTTCAATCTCATCCAACACTGTTTCTACATCGTGATTTGCCCTTCTTCTAATTCGATCATCCCCCTTTTTTTCCTCATATTCCCCCATACATCGCCTATACGATTCATATGAAACCGAAGATAGCATTTCAGCCGGATCCGCAGAAAAGCCAAGTTTTTTTAATGGTGGATCGCTACCAATCAAATTGAACATGTAAATTCATGTTGGAGCACGGAATGCAATCCATTCATCAATACGTGTACAACCGGTCATTCTTTTCCACTTTTTTCTTAGCTCCCAAATGAATCGCTCCATGTCGTTGTTGGTCATGGGGATACAATCGCGGTCATATGTATGAAACAACCCACCCCAGAACTTCTTTATCTGTTCTCTTTTTCCATGAAATTA
>DAOUUS010000090.1 GCA_030668065.1 Candidatus Methanophagales archaeon | reverse complement strand
TGAACACGCCCTCCTTCAAATCCGATAACTTCTTCTTCGCTCTATCCAGTTTCACCTTGGCATCCGCAGTTGCTCGGGCATTCACATGAGACAGCAGTCCACTCGCCGATTCGTATCTCTCTATCTCGCGCTGAACGTCTCTTATCCTGCCCTCGAACCGTTCCAATTCGCCACGCTGCAAATCGGTTTTGCTCCTTATATCCCCTGTTCGTGCCTCTATCTCCACCAATCTCTGCCTGACCACAGGTATTTCATCCTCGATGTCATAAAAAAGGAATAATTTGTCGGATGGGAATACGCACTCGTAATAGCCTAAGGAATCAAACCGATTTTCGTAACCTCTTGCTCTATTCTGCAGGTCGTTGAGATCAAGCCATTTGCCTTTCGTCTCTACCATTCCGCCCGGTAAAAATCCGAGATCGAGAAGGAACCTTGGTATCGCCCTTTCCAGTTCCTCATCCCGATTCTGTCCCTGAAGGTCCCGTCCTAAAAGGAAGAACAGTTTGAATGGATTCGAGTAATTCTTATCCTCTATTATTATCTCTTTGCTATGTGACATAAGGAAATGAAGCTCTTTCAATGCGCCGAGTGCATTACCCGTTGGGAGCACGGATTCTTTGCTCGATGGCAGAATACCAATTCCGAACATCACCGGTTGGGATCCGAACTGTTTTGAAATCCAGTCCCTGATGTCTATTGCAATGTCAAGCAGCATGCTCGATCCCGTTCCCCCGCCTAACGCGCAGACCATCAGTATGAAGAAATCTTTACCGCCAGTCCGGTTCCGCAATTCTGACGCCGCAGTCCCTATCGCACTGAATATCCGCTCCCTGTGCACATTATACATTGCCCGACCATATATCCGATGCTGTCCGCACCCCGCACCGGCAGCCGCAAGATACGGATCGGGTAGCCATCTGTTCGCATTCTTCATCAGAATCGTATCCGGTCTGTTCAGTACTATCTTCCTCCGCTCTTCTACTTCGGTGCACGCATTTGCTGATGCTTGGTCGGTATCAATAATCAAAAACTCCTCATTCTTTGGCGTCTTACCTGTTTTCGACTTAAGCAATTTCAACAGGTTGTTTACGATATAGCCACCTTGCCCGCCTATTCCTATTACAATCCGGTTTACCGTATCTTCTCCCTTTTCCATACTTCAGGCATCAAACCTCCTTATCTTTCGATTCGTAATCCGTCACCTTCTCCTTTATCGCACCCATCTCATCGTCAAAATGCTCTAGCTCCATCTCGCTTCCCCTCATATCGCTGTCAATACCGGCAACTGCGCTATCTATACCTTTTGCCGCAGCAATAATCTTCTTTGCTTCCTTCTCCCCTTTGAACCATATCACAAGTCCTAACAAACCCAATATTACGCCCACTGCAAGCAGGACGTATATCACGACATCCTGAACAGAGCTATCTAAAGAGGCGAGAATCTTATCCCGATATTCATTCAACACAAAAGCGATTATAGCGCATATTAGACCGGCAATCGGCATAAGAAGAAGCGTCTTGTCCACCTTAAACTTTACCAGCATCACTACGGCTTCCACAACTATCAGCAGAACAACTACAAGTATTCCTATACTTAATGGTTCCATTAGTTAAGACCTCCTTTACATATCTTCTAAATATAATGTTACTTTTCTTTTATATAATTTAACCTCTCGGTATCATACGCAAACCTCGAATGTGCATCGGAAGCTAAGAGCCTATATCCACGCACGAAATCTTTGAGGTCGGATAGTGGAATTGATTTGAGGTCCTCTACTTCCTTCATCTTTTCTCTTGACCAATATTCCACAGGATATAAATCCGTTGTCGGGTCCTCGTTCAGTATCGCCGCTTCTAGATCGAATATAATGCTATAAATCGTCTCCAGAACGGATAGGGCTAAAATCACGAGTGCTTCACCAGAGCCCCTCAGCTTACGCATTTGAGAAGGTAACATGCACGCCTCTAGGGTTTCCCGCAACGCCTCTATCTCCTTTTTATCATCCTTCTCTTCTTCGCCCAGAACTTCCACTACTACTGTGGTCAGCGCAAGCGTGTCTTCTTTATAAAGTTCAAACACTGTCTCCAGCATCCGGCTCAGCCTTCCAATCACGCTATTCAATACTTTTGATGCGTTTTCATAGTTCCCGTTCTCTATGCTGTGCTCAACCAGCTTTAGGTCAGTTCTGACTCTGGCAGTGTCTGCATTTGCAGCCTCCCGCCCTTCCGCTTCTAAACCGTGTGCTTCATGCAAACATGTTCTCAGCGCTTCCTCTAATACAGATACCAGCTCATTCATGAACATGGAGAGTTCAAGAGAATCCTTCTTCAGGTTCTCGTCCGCCAATATCTTTGATTCTATCTGCTCTATATCGCCCCGAATATCTTCATAGCCGGCAGCTTCGAGCGTTCTTAGGTCATCCAGATAAATCTTTGATCGGTCTATCATCCGGGAATATAGTACGATTTCATGCTGCTCTTTTATGCCCTCGAACATCTTTGTTACCCATTCGACATCGGCAAAAACTACGTGCCTTTGTTTCGCTCTGTCTATCTTTACCCAGCCATTCACCGCGCAGCCCAGTTCGATCAAAGCCCCTTTTACCTTCTCCAACTCAACCCTGAATTCTTTCGTGCTTATCGCGTATTTGTCCTCGAAATCGTGTAGAATCCGCATCTGTTCTACGTACTGGTTCGCTACCCCTTCGATGTCCCGTGTCATCACCTTCTCCCTTACGCTGCCCTTCCGTACCGTAACGAGATAACGAACTAAAAATGCGGCTCCGATCATTGTGGGGATAAAGACAAGTATAATAGTTATCGCGAGGTCCGACCCGGTACTGGATAGAATGAAGATACCAAGAGCGATTAACCCTAAAAGGACCACAGGAAAGAGTATATTATGCCTCCTCATCCGCAAACCCCCTTATATCCCGTAATCTGCCCAATTGCTCGAACTTGTAAGTGAACAAAGTAGTTACCGCCGCCATGTTTCGCTTCGTGGTGGAAATCGCCAGATGGCTCTCTTTTGAATAGGTGAGCATAAAATCTTCGATTAATTTCTTATCCACACTCCCGCTCCGGACATAATAATCCGGCACACGAAGGAACGAGACGCTCTTCTCGCAGCCTATCGGTGCATCAGCAACGCTAAACTTCTCCAGCGAAACACGAAGAAGTGTCAAGAGATCAAGCGGTTTGTGCCTCATAAAAGGGAAGACGTACCCCGACAATCCCTTTGTGAGCTCCGAAGCACGCGATACCGCTACATAGCCGGGGCCATCGTCAAGTGACAGTGCCTTTACCACTTCATCTATATGCAGGGTAGATCGCGGCTCTGACGCGGCGGGCGAGTTCTTTACATGAATCCCTACAAGGATGTCTGCGACACAAGATGCTATATACTGGTTATACCGGGGATAAAACTCCTTGTAGTTTGGATGGTGCGCTATCTTCTGGTTATCCACGATTATAAATGGGTTCGTGTACTCCTTTAGCTTCTCCAGCGATAGATATGCACTTAGTATCTCCTCCCGCTCTTCCCTTCTATTGGCAGGTAGAATACCAAAAAAAAGCGTCTTTATATTTTGCTCATCCAATAGTTCCACTACACTGGCGGTTATATTGCTATCACTAAATCCCGCGAACAGAAAAGCGAATTCAACACTTTTTGCGGCCTTTAACGTTGCCGCTACCGTTTCCTCCTCGCCGCTCTTAGACTTGGGCATGATAACAATTGGTTTTGCTCTCTTTACTTCTTTGTACTCCAGTAGAGCGTTAAGAATTGCACTTCCCGCGTTTCCTATTCCGACAAAAAGGGGTTTCATAATATACCGCTTAAAAGATTATTAACTATCAATGTATGAAACTTTTATAAATGATTCATCGCGTTTCCCCTTTGTTAGACACCTCATTTTTATTGCACGCTGCTATTTAATACACTGATGAATACGCGAAATTTGATTGCATTAACGCTAATCATAATCAACATCCTGGTGCTTTTGACGCCCGCGGAGGGATCTGATACGTTGAAGCGGAATCTGCTTGAGGAGATAATATCACCGGACAAGCCAGAATTATTTGAGGACTATGGTGAGCTAGCACTTGCAAAGGCAGGAGTACAAGCAGTGATTCAAGGTATGAAAGGTGCGGAAGTCACTACGACTACAAGGGACTGGGTAAATATTTACCTCTCTATTGTTGACGAGTTGGAGAAGATGACGACATTAACCAAAAGTCAACTCCCAGGGAACCATGAAGAAGCACTGAAGATGGCAGATACAATAGGCACATCCATAAACACGCTAAAAAATTACGACATAGCGGAAAGAAATGGTATCCCCGTGCTTGCCGAGCGTGCGCTTAAGCGGTTTTACATAAGAGAGGGCAAATTCTTCGAGGACCTGGCTACCAATACAAAAGAGACAAAGGTGAGGATCGAATATGAGCACATAAGTTCGGAGTCATACGCCAAAGGCGATATGCCCAGTGACGCAAGCCGGATGGAGTTCGAGGCGATACGGGATGAAAGGAGGTATAGACGGGATATGGATCGGGCATCGGAACATATAACAGCCTCGAGGGAGCATCTTGCCACTGCAAGAGACCCACCTTCGGTATTCTTCGGCGCGGCATTTATGGATATATTAAAGGCAAGGGATTCATTCGAGAACGCGGAGAAGTTATATGAAAAACACAGTGATAAGGAACTGGGGAATGTAAAAGAGCTTAGACCTGCAATAGATGACACCTATAAGGATTTGATGATTGCGACTACAAAAAAGGTTGCAATTTATCTTCTTATCATTTCTCTTTTTACAGGTATAATATGGCTGGACTTTAGAAGATGGGGTGAGGAACTGGATGACACACGACTTGGTGAGGAGCTTATTGTTTAAGATTATTGTTATCAGTATCTTAGCAATCCTGTTTTCCACCTTAGGGATAGCATGTGCAAGTGCGCAAGGGTATCTCGAAGTAACACCAGATAAAATAGACATGTTGTTCGATAAACCTTATGGCAGTTCATATACCGAGCAGATAAGAATAACAAATCATGGAAATAGCACCATAGTGACTATAACTAATAGTGATGCTGAAGTAACACCAGGCTCTACCCGTTTTGAACTCGCTTCAGGAGATTCACGATATGTTGATATTAATGCACGGTCAGATACGCAAGAAGGAGAACATTACATCTATGTAAACGCAGACGGAAAATCGGTCAGAATCACAGTAACGGTGACACATGTAGTCAAGCTTTCTGTATCGCCTTCAAGCTCAATCAATTTCGGAACTGTTGACAGTGACGTCAGTAGTGTACCGAAAACAATTACGATTAGAGAGGATTTAGGGTATGAAGCCGTTAATATACATGTAGAACCGAGAAGTGGAAATGGTTGGGTTACTCCGAGTCTAGGCACGGGTACTGTCTCAAAAAATAAGCCTGTTGATATTAAATTTACGCTAAGACCGGGTCCACCAGAGTATGATAGACGCGATAACAAATATACCTGGAAATTTGTCATTACAAGCAGCAATGCGAACGCAGTTACGATAACACTTGAAGCACGTATAATGAGACCGCCGAAGCTTGGCCGGCTTGATGACGAAAGGCTTGAACTAAAGTTCGATAAGCCAAAAGGTACTGTGCCAAGATATAATGAAAATATCGTTTTAATCGTGAGAAATAGAGGTGACGACCCCCTACATTTTAGCAGTAGCGTTTCTGAGCAGCCGGATGGTGGGATTATCATAAAACCTCCTTCGTCTGGGGTTTCTGAAGGGGCAAAAAAAGTTGACGTTCTTATCACTATACCTTACGACACACCAGAAGGAACGTATCAGGGAAAACTGCGTATAGATGCCGGAACAGCAGGACATGATACTGCATTAATAACCATAACAATATTATGGCCTGTTGATTTCTCCATCTCATCCTCCTCTTCCTATTTCTCATCTGCACCTCTCGCTATTGATTTCAATTCTTTAGAGCTGAAGGAGCAAGACTATGATACGAAAAAACTGACCTTGACATTAACCGAGCTTTACGGTTATAAACCCGTAGAGTCGTTACGGTTCTCGTCCAGTGACGAACACCGAAGTTGGCTAAAAGAAGAGCGCGAGTTCGTGGACATCCCACCTGGTGAAACCATGGACGTTACGCTCAGGATCGAACCGGGGTTGGAGGCAGTGCCAAAACACTATTCCTGGAAGTATTACCTGAGTGCCCGTGAGATAAGCGCAAAGCGGATAGATATACAGGCAAAGATCGTGCCTATGAATATCAAAGAGATGACTCAGCGTTTAGAGTCATTTGAAAATAGCACATTGCGCATGCGCTATCCGTCATCCAAAAACATCATAGTAAATGGTATAGAGCTGCTGGGAACGGTAGAACAAAGCGAGATAGGAGAGGAAGACTGGCAAAAGATACCGGTTTTGATTAAAGGCTCTTTAT
>DAOUUS010000275.1 GCA_030668065.1 Candidatus Methanophagales archaeon | reverse complement strand
GTTGCAGTGAGCCTCCTGAAGGCTTTGCGAGATGGTCTCTGAGGTTGTTAGCCGACAAAGTTGTCGAGCTTGGTTATATTGACAGCATTTCCCATGAAGCGGTACGCCGGGTTCTAAAAAAAAACGAAATCAAGCCTTGGCTTGGCAACGAAAAGGATGGGCAATTCCACCGGAGCAAAACGGTAACAATGTTTGCGAATATGAAAATGGTATATGATCCACGACCTCCGGTTATATGCCTGGACGAATCTCCAAAGCAGTTAATTGCAGAGGCAAGAACTCCCATCCCTGCTTCGCCCGGGCAGCCGGCCAAGTATGATTATGAATACAAGCGTTGCGGTATGTGCAATATTTTTCTCGCCTGTGAGCCATTAGCAGGAAAGCATATGGTGAAGGTCACCGAAAGAAAAAGCAAGCGGGACTGGGCTTGTTTTCTGGAAGAGATCGCAAATCAACGCGAACGAGCGGAAAAAATAACGCTGGTGATGGACAATCTGAACACACACGTTCCCGGATCGCTCTATGAAACGTTTCCACAGGATAAGGCAATATGGGACAGATTCGAGTTTGTATACACCCCGAAGCATGGGTGCTGGCTGAATATGGCCGAGATTGAGTTGAACGTGCTCACGGGGCAGTGTTTAAACAGAAGAATGGATGATGTTGCAGTTGTCAGGAAAGAGGTGTTGGCATGGCAGAATTTCAGGGACAACAAAAATGCGAAAGTCAATTGGCAATTCACAGCCGAAGATGCTCGAATAAAGCTATCTCGACTTTATCCGACACTTGAAGGTTGACATGACACTAGCCCTTAGCATCATTGCCGTCACTCCCGCAACAATTTCATAATAACAGTGTGTGCTCTTCCACTAGATCGCCTAGTGAACCATTAAATAATAATCCTGATTGCCGTACGAATTGCCATCATCATCGCCTCCTCATTGATTTTGCATGATTCCCGTATATCCTAAAATATATGCCACGCATATCTAAATGCTTTTCGTTTTTTACACATAACATGAAGCGGAGCCACTATTTTTATGTGGAGGTTTTTTGTCCATAGCACTTTTTTTGCTACGAGCAAAATCCGCTATAACCAGCGCAAATACCCAAAAAGTGAGAGCGCCACGATAGTTGTAGATCGAACTTCCGAATGGTTTTAAAGCGAATCTTTTCTTAAACAACATTTCTTATATTTCAGCCCGGATCCGCATGGACATGGATCATTTCGACATATCTTCTTCTTCTTTTCTTTTATTTGCTTTTTCTCATCACAATGCAATTTATAGAGATACTCTATGTTCTTCTGCGAGAAATGTTCAATTGGCCCCCAATCGTCACGTTGGTACCGCATATCTTCATCGGGCGTGCGATACATACGCTTGACTTTAACTAGATCAATATAATATTCATAATTGTTTAGCTCACCACAAGATTCCACAGATTCCCACGAGAAAGCATACTATGGGTCCGGCTTAAGGATTCTATTGCTCTTTATCCATTGCTAACCCAAAAATCTTGTGTTAATCTCGTGAAATCTCGTGGTTTCTTACCCCGTTGCTATACAAATAAGAAAGATTTAATAAACACAACTACTGAAAGTAACATATAGGGGTAAGCGTAATGAAAGAGAAAGTTGAAGAGATTATGACAAGAGCGGTAATCACGGCAAACGAGAACGACACATTACTGGACGTTGCAACGGTATTAAAAGAGGGAAAAATAGCGGGGGTTCCAGTTCTCAATGACACTGAGGATATAGTTGGGGTGATTAGTGAAGCGGATATTTTAAAGGTACTGACCAATTTTCACTGGTACACGTCTGTATTTACTGTGCATGACCTTATGCACATATTTGGCGAGGACATACACGATATACAGCAAGACATAGAAAAAGCGAGCAAGATGAATGTGAAGGACGTGATGTCAAAGGAACCTGAAATCATAACGCAAGATGCCTTAATTGACGATGCAGCACAGATTATGCACACCACGGGGTATAATAGATTACCGGTGGTAGATAGTGACGGTAAATTGGTAGGAATAGTAGCCCGAGCCGATATAATCGCTTCGATTTATGAGCACTAAACAGAGGAAATAAATGCAATCAAAGACCAATGTTAAAGTAAAGGAACTGATGATAACCGAGGTTATAGCAGTAAAGCCCGGCGATACAATACCGCACGCGGCTAAAACGTTCAGAACGAATAGCATTAGCGGTGCACCGGTTATTGATGACCAGAGAAAGGTTATTGGCGTAATCAGTGAAGCGGACATCATGAACTTAACCGCTGCGATACCATTTCCTGATATAGACCCGCTTAATCCTTTCCCTGTGTTCTCTATGTCCAGCTACATGAAGAAGGTAAAGAAGATCCCGGATGAGATAAACACGCTATTTGAGGGATACGTGAAGGACGTAATGTCAAAAAACACGGTTACCATTTCTCCTGACGACTCCATCTCAGATGCGGCACGGCTAATG
>DAOUUS010000154.1 GCA_030668065.1 Candidatus Methanophagales archaeon | reverse complement strand
TTCTATATTCCTTGTCCTTTCGTTTAATTCCGCGAAATTATGTTTTAACAGAAGCAATTCTTCTAATTTCTTATTTCTCTAAAATCCAGGGTAGTTTCCTATGACACCGTAAATTACCATTTTCTATTTTCAACGAAGACCTTAAAAGATGGCTACAGCAGCAGAAACGTTTTATAGCGAATTTGTTTTTAAAAATTATATGTATTGGTAACTTTTTACCAATAGTAGTGGGTGATAAAAACGGTTCAGATTGTAAAGAAGATAAAAGGGCATGAATATATTTACGAAGTAACATGGGATCAAGAGGAGAAGAAGCAAGTATGGATATATCGGGGGAAGGTGAGCAAAGATTTTGAGCCGGAAACGGTTACAGATGAGTTTTATCATGCAATAAAGAAGGATTCACGGATAAGAATCCCAAAGAAGGACCTGAGACATCTAAGAAAGGTTATTGGGGAAGTTGTTGATAAATACAAATAACATTGGTAATATGTTACCAATGCAAAATCGCCCCGAATAATGCGAGAAGTCTGCGTGGAATCCTGGTAATCCGAAAATATCTTATACCTGCCGTGTAAATGCGTCAGGATAACGATTTATGAGGAAACTACATCGGTTTTTGGTGTTATTTATATCGCTTAACATTTGATGCTTTTCATCGTGCATGTTTTTTTACTGCCTTAAACTTAATAGTTCCTTTTCATATAAAAAACGTCCACTCAGCAACTCGGGAACCGAATAAAATGTACATCATAGATACAACGTTAACTCAGTGTGATGTAAGCCTGCTCTGGACAATGCGCGTGTACTGGCTCAATTTCCTCTAATACTGCTGCCAAATCGCTACCGTTAATACCGGCAATAGCAACGGGAAATCTGTCCGGGTAACACGAAAACTACAAATACCGGTTTACCGTATCGAGCTTCATTTTCTTTCCGAAAACCGTTTTTTTGCTCTTCCGGCCGAAACAAATCCCGAGCGCTTCGTGCAATGCGACCTGATTGAGATTGACGGTATTTTGTTTTATCGCTTCCGAGATGTTCATATATTCTACAACTCCATTTCTTACACCTGTAACCGTAGCACCGGTAACATTTTGCATCAATAATATGACTGCACCTGCACCGCATTCTTTACCGAAATTAGCGTCATAACCGGACGAATCGCCGCACCGAACCAGATGTGTTGGTCTGATTACCCTGATTTCGGGTATCTCATATTGGCCCTGAACATACATATGCACCTGCTCCATGAATTCTTTCATCTTCTCATCGTTTTTCATGCGTTTCTTTAGTTCCGCTTCTATTGTCTTTCCGGAACCCGCAAGCGGATAGTGCCCAAAGGCATCTACACCTCTTGTTTTATCGATTAAAAATCCGCGCTCGTCAACGTCATCTTCTGGCTTGTTACCTTTTAGCGCTTCAGAAACGACAATCAAGTAACTGCCGGCTTTTACGTCTGACTTTTTTATTCGCTCGGTATAATTAGCAAACATATCTTCGTAAATAATATCGAAATCAGGGGCAACTTCCGGTATGATTATACAGTCTGCATCGGCTGCAATACCGCCTCTAAAGGCGGCATGCCCCGCATATCGGCCGAATACTTCTAAAATCATTATCCTGTTATGGCTTCTTGCAGTGGTTCTGAGATTTGCAGCCATTTTTGAGATGGCATTAATTGTGGAGTCGCCGCCAACGCTATATGACTGAAGATCTAAATCCATTGTTTTTGGAACATGGTTTACTGCAATGCCCTTATTTACTAAATCCAGAGCAACAGAGCCGGTGTCGTCTCCACCACTTACTACTAATGCGTCAATAGAATGTTTATCAAGTCCTTGCTTAATCCGATTATATTTATTTTCATCTTTTAATTTAGAGATTTTCACTCGAGAATGCCCTGCTTCAGATCCTGCTATATTCGAATGAAACAAACCCGTGCGAATATAATCTAAACTGATTAGATCATCGGTTCCGAAATCAATTAAATTGTAGAGCCCGGCATAGCCATTGGGTATGACAACATTTTCCAGGCCATAATAATTCGCCATTGCACTGACGCCTTTGATAACGGCATTTAATCCGCCGCAATCTCCGCCACTTGTGATTAGCCCTATCTTCTTTATTTCGCTCATACTAGCTCAGTATCTTGTTAGAAGTTAATAAAGTTTTTACATTGTATAAGTAGTCCCATTCATGTGTGTTAGGTTAAGTATTTATGGCCCACAAAACCAAAATAAAAGACATACAAAAAGTATTTTATGGACACAGATTAACGCAGATTAACGCAGATGGAAATCACAAACTTCTAATTAATTTTGGTCGCTCTGCTCTGTGACGGTAAAACGTCGTATGAAAGCCCAAAAAGATAAATCCACGTAAATCCGTGTCGGAAATGCGTTGTTATAATATTTTATGGGTCATTATTTATGTTGAGTCGTACTTAACCGAACACCTATGTAGTCCCATTATTTCTGACCATATAAAGACTTTTATTTCTCCGCATCATCCTGCTACTTTTCATTCCTGCTCAATCCTTCTCCTTCTGATCGCCACGCTTTTTTAGAGGGATATACTCGTGATACGTGAGCCAGTACGACCATACTCGCTTTACAGTGGAGATACTGACCCGCATCCACAGTGCGATACTCTTTGTACTCTTATCACTTATTTTGTGCCGTACGATGTATTTTACTTTCCGTTCGCTCAACCGATCATACTTTCGCTTTCCCGGGTTAACATCCTGTGAGTATATAGAGTCAAACATTTCGGGACTACGCAATGGAGAAACGAAAGAGAAGATATTGATATTACAAGGTCGTTGTATTATCCTAAGAGGGATTATGAAAAGGTGTTGAGCGTTGCAGAAAATGAAGTGGAAAGGGCGGTTTTAGTGCAACTCAAAAAGTTCTTGAGCGAGGGAAAAAGAGATTTGAAGCGAGAAGATGCAGTTGTGACATTGAAGATGAAAAAGCCAGAGATAGGTGCAATTGTTACATATCACGGGATGGTGAGGGATGCAGATGGTGAGATAAAAGGGATGGAAATAACTGTAAGCGATGATGCCGAGAATGAGATCGAAAGATGGGGGTCATTCTAACAGAAGCAGCCCGAAGAAGGTTATCTTTTCATGCGGAGATGTTAACACTTCTACCTCATAGCCCGCATTCCTGACCGTCTTGAAAGCATCTATCCCACACGCCTCCATATAAATTCTTTTCCATTTTTTGCTTACTCCGCTAATCATGGCAACTGTGCCATGCGCCTGCCTCGTATTCAAAGACGGGTTTTATATTGAAATCGCCTCCCCCTCTTCTACACCTCACAATTACCCCCTTTAATATCACACAATATTTATATATAACAATTGTTATATAAAAAGATTGGTGATGTGCATGAGTATGGAGGAGGAAGAGTTAGAAGAATTTGTGAAGAAGATAAAAGCAAAGGTGTTGAAGGAAGAAGCGAAGAAGAGAGGAATAAAGACTGCCTGCGTGAAGAAAATAGATATTGCCAAACAACTGCCTAAGGAAGTCTTGGAGGAACTGGGCTCTAATAAATGAAATATGAACATAAAATATTCATAATAGTGGTAGCGGCGATAGTGATGCTTTCGGTTTTCGTAGGTGTGGGTATGCAAAGTGTCTTTGCCTTCACTCCCGCAGCAGACGGTGCGATAAAAATCGTTTCACTGAGCACAGATAAAGACATATATCATTCGAACGAGAATGTAGAGCTATTTTTAGCGGTGTATTCATCGGATGACATAAGCGAGGTTCTCATCAAAGTTTCCGGCGTGAAGAGCAGAAAGGGCATATATTTCGTATCTCTCTCGAACAAAACGAATCTGATAGCGGGAGAGAATAAAATAACGTTCACGCAAAAACTGCCGGCATGCTCTGGTTGTGCAGGGATAAACACAGGAACATATTTCATTAACGTCTCGGTAGCGTATGACGATGAAGTCGTGAATTCCACGCACAGTATCGCAATCACTTCTAATCCCCGCCAAATAATCCCGGTAAACGTCGTTGTTGAAGAAGCACGGCGAATGGTTGAATCCAAATCCGACAATGTCACTCTACTGGATGTGAGAACTGAAGACGAGTATAACGTGGCGCATATAACCGGTGCAACTTGGATTCCAATCGCAGAGCTAAGTAATAGAACCGAAGAACTGAACAAAAACAATAAAATCGTTGTTTATTGCAGAACGGATAACATGAGTACAACAGCTAGTGATATTCTCATAAAAAATGGTTTTAAACGGGTTTACAAGGTGCTTGGTGGGATAAACGCCTGGAAAGAGAGCGGTTATGCTGTCGCTTCTGAGACAACATCAAGCATAGAACAACCCGGATTTGAGGCAGTTATTGCAATCGCAGCATTAATTGTCGTTGCCTATCGGGTAAGGCGGGAAGTATTTAGAAAATAGTCAGTGGGAGAAACTAGCAGAAAAGTTCATATCTTTCACTTTAAAGACACAAATCGGTTGAGGTGGTTCTTATTGAGTAAAGTTTATAAATCATCTGCTCAATATAATTTATAAAGAGGTAGCTAAAAATGGCAACAAAAACCGTTACGATAAGTCGTGACGCACTTAAAGATCTTATACGGA
>DAOUUS010000039.1 GCA_030668065.1 Candidatus Methanophagales archaeon | reverse complement strand
CATGCACCTCAGCCAGTTTCAGGTTCTCAAACATACTCTCGTGAGATGAGTCAGAATCGGGAATTACAACCGCTGCTATATCATTTTCCGCTATTGCATCCGCCACAGCCGCGATATTTTCTTTATTAACGCTGAGCACCATATCGGCACCGGATTCTATACCCGCGAGTATGAGTTCTGCATCTAACGTATCCACGGAAATGGGGATGTCAGGTGCGAAATTTAGAGCTGCTTTTACCGCGTTCTTAACTTCGGCTGGTTTCGCACCGATATGAACGCCAATGTCTATAATATCCGCACCGCAATTCATGAAGTACGCCATTTTTTTGTGCAGTTCCGCTTCGCTCATCAATGTTGCATCCACGAGCTCGGCACACACTTTCATTCGTGCGCCACCGCCGATTTTTATGTGCTTTATGCGGAACGTCTCTTTTACTTGGCGTTCTAATTCAAACAACTGTTTATACGCATCTTCTATACGCTTTTCTGCCAGGAACTCCTCGGCTGGGATATGCGCAGAGAACTCCAGTTTATCGGCGGCTTTTAACGTTTCCCCGAGGTCGTATGCGTTTCTGGGCCCCAATCGGACTGAAGTGGCTATTTCTTTCTCTAAACCTGTAAAATCCGCTTTGCAAAGGCCGGATACTAAGATAAGGTCGGGTAGTTCAGAATGCTTTTCCAGTGCTTTTTTCAGCGATTTTGGTGTGGAGAACGCGGCAATATTCAAGTCCTGTGTTAGCACCTCGCAGTCGAACGGTAAATTCACGGCTCTTAGTGCCGCCTTAACCATCCCTTCTGCTTTCTTTCCTGTTGCCAATAATATCTTCATATTCGCTTTTCCTGGTTACAAAAACTACAAGATTATTTCGCCGCCACCTGTTCTATAATGCCTGCAACATCAGCCGGGTTTTTTGATACTGCCCCTTGCCACGTACCAAAACCGCCATGTTCGTTGACTGCTCTTATCCATTCGTCCAAAAATTGTCGTTTTGTTTTATCTCGTTCCGTCTCTTGCCCTTTTGTTTCGAGAATGAGAAACTTACCCGTTTTTAGCCGAATGATAAAATCAGGGCGGTATTTTCGGACCACGCCTTTGAATATGTACAGTATCTCGAATCCGAGATGGTCGTTCTTCACCCACGCCTCAACATTGTGATTGCGATCAAGTTCAAATGCTTCACTGGCTTCCCATGTACTGTCAAATACACAGAAGTTGATATGAGAACGTTTTGTGTTTCCACACGGTTTACCTGTATACCAGGGCCTCATATCCCCTGTTGAACGAATAGGATTGTCGCTATCAAAGACAGGTTCGATGGATTCTGTGTTCTCAAAACGAATCGCTTCCCATATATGCTGTACCACCTTGTTCATATTGAGAGTGATCAAGATACGCCGTTTTACATCATCGTGCTGGAACAAGGGCGGGTGGATTTTAATTTTTCCGGAAGTGATAAAAATATCTATCAGTCGTATCAGTTGAGCCAGCAAAACTTCCTTGCTGCCCTTCCAAGTTGGTTTCATCTGGTCGAAGACATCTCTTGCTGCTTCAAAGATAATCCTTTGCATTCTGAATTTCTTGCTCAAATCGTCGAGATTGATCTCAGAAATTCGCGTTACGTCCGGTTTACCTTCAATGATTGGTGCCAGATCTGCCAATGTCACGGTCTCAAACGCATTCAATTCCAGCGGTTTTACCGTATTCAGGTCCAGATTCAATCGTGGACGATAGACGTGATCAATGCGAATGATGTTTGGCCATCGTATCTCATATTGCTGTTTTTCGGTGACTGGCTCTATCCTTGTCTTTGGTGGAGGCGGGGGTGGTGGATGATCGTCATGCGATTCATGGGGCAGGAAGGTGAACGGAACGCCAAATATATTCACATACTCGGCTTCAAACAAGCCTGTATCGGGATTGACCTCATAAGATGTCCTTCTCAGCCCTCTTCCAACAACCTGTTCACACAATAACTGGCTGGTAAAAGCACGAAGTCCCATAACATGTGTGACTGTCTTTGTATCCCACCCTTCAGAAAGCATACCTACTGAGATTACTTTTTGTATCTGTTCACCGGGTTGTCCTACCTGACCGACAGTATCAACAGTTTTACGAAGGAGTTCTGCGAGTTCCTTTTTGGATAGTTTTCTGATCGGCACATCTTCTTCTGTTGCCTCATCTACACTACCATCAAGATAGACCGCTTCTTCCTGTGATTCCGCCGTTTCAAGCACTTTGGAGTCAATATGTAGTATCCGTTCAGGAATACAAAGTTCATCAATATGGATTTTTTTATGCACAAAAGCATACTCGACCCGTGCCGCTGTTTCGACTCGGTTGGCAACGGTAATCATAACAGGAGGTGTTTTAAAGCTCGCTTCTTTCCAGGCATTTGTCGTTTCCAGCCAATCCTTTCCTAAAAGGTAAAAACCATTGATTACCAGATCAGGTAGGGTTTCATATCCCTCTGCCTTTCTGTTAAGGTCGTCTTTTACCTCTGAGTCATTGTAGAGATGATAAAAACGTGATTTGTACTCCGTAGTTAATTTACCGTCATCTCGTATCACAACCCGAGGTGTCTTGACCAGACCAGATTCTATGGCATCGTTAAGTCCGAAATCGCTGATTATCCAGTCGAACAAAGCCTCTTCTGATCTTTGCTTACCCGAAGGAGCTAAAGGTGTTGCCGAGAAATCGTAGCAGGCGAGGATACCACGGGTCTCCTGGATTCTATCCAAACCACCAACCCACTTCGTTGCCTGCTCAATATCTTCCTTTTTTACTCCTTTTACCTTTGATTCTGCGGGTATCCGCCAGGCATGATGCGCTTCATCGTTGATCACCACAATATTACGCGCCTTTGCCATTTCACCCAATACTTCTCGGACATAAGCCTCGTTGCTTTTCGCACCTCGTTTATCAACGCCTTTCTTCTTTGCAATTTGTTCTTCTGTTTCCCAATTTAAAGCGTGCCAGTTACGAATGAAAACTTTTCCCTGACGCAGTTTTTCTTGAAGACCCGGTGGAACGATATTGAATACATCATAGTAATTTCCGGCTGATGCTGGAACCAGTACCTGCAGGCGGCTCTTTACTGTAAGTCCGGGAGCCACAACAAAGATATGTTTTGAGAATCGGGTATCCTGAGGATAGGTTACCTTATTCAATACATGCCAGGCGATGAGCATCGCCATGACGATAGTCTTGCCTGAACCGGTAGCCATCTTGGAACAGAGACGTTTGAACAGTCCACCGTCTGAGGGTACATCTATACCAACTTTTTCTGCGTCAGGTGCTTCGGTAAGCCATATTAGCGTTTCTATTGCTTCCAATTGACAAAAAAAGAGCCGGAGTTCTCGTTCTTCTGAATTGTGCCAGTGTACCAGTAGTCTTTTGGTGATGCTCGTGACGCCGGGGTATCCAGCCTCGCGCCACTTCATCACACGTGGCCGAATTTGGTTGACTTGTGGTATCTCAATGAAGACACCGGGATCATCAAAACCCTTCGATTTCTCGGAGGCGACTAAATACCCGGCAGGTCGTCTGCCTGTTTTGAGCGCGAAAGCGCGTGTCTCACGGTTATAACACCAGTAATGCTTTGGTTCTTCATAAGGCGAATTGATGATCAGTTGGTCAATTGTGGATTTCATGTTTACTCCAGCGTTTGAAGGATGCCTTCTATAACCTCAATGAGTGGCGGTAAATCTGTGTTGACTGTTTCCCAAACGATGTACAGATCCACACCATCGTACTCATGTATCATCATGTTGCGCATACCAATCATATCGCTCCACGGCAAATCGGAAAACTTATTCTGGGTTTTACCTGAGGTCCGGCGGGAAGCCTCACCTATAATCTCCAACCGACGGATTACGGCGTCCTGACACTGGAGATCGTCAAGAAAATCATCTCTGCTCATTCCACGAACATAAGTTAGAGCGATTTCTGCTGCTTCCAGAATATCCAGTAAGTGTCCTTTATCACGTTGCATAGATTTCCTCGGCTGAATTTAAGATAGCATCCCTGCGAATGTAATTACGGCTGGATTCGATACCACGACGGCTGATTATGTCCACTTCACGTCCAAAGATCTCTTTGAGTTCGTCCTGCATGTGAACGAGATCGAATAGCGTATGTTTCGCATCCACATCGAATGTGACGAGCACGTCTATATCACTATCTGCGTGAAACTTGATCCTCAGCACAGATCCAAACAGTGCGAATTCGCGTATCTTCCATTTCTTGCAGAACTCGGCAATCTTTTCTCGTGGCAGCTCAATCTGCGCTCTGGTCACTCCTCCACCTCCACGATCTTCAAGCTTTCAATTCCGCGGTCATCCACAATCTTCACCGCAATCTGCCGGTTACCGCCTACTTCAAAGGGCAAGGAAACAGTACCGCGGTATACTTCGATTAGTTCCTCATCAATCTCCGCCCTCAGGTTCTTTGCCAACCGCGCCCAGCCGTCTTTTGCACCTGCCATCGGGAAGAAGACCTGTCTTGGATAGAGGCTTCTCTCGTCATAATCCGTGTCAAGCATCCACATAGCGATCTTTTCCGTGCCACCTGATTCAATCGTACCGGTTTTTGTGTTGTAATAATCAAACCCAAGAACCTCCACCCGATACTTGCCCTTATCTTTTCCTTCCTTTATCTTTTCCACGCCCACATCCGGCTGACCAATGAGCCAGAAGCTCTCGTTACTTGCTCGTTTCTTCTTTAAGTCTTCGGTCAAAAGGTCAGCGTTCATTTGTGCCTTCAGTAAGGTAATACCCGGCCAATCAGTCTCATCAATGTCTTTTGCCGCTTCGGGGTCAAATTGGAACGCGGCAAAGACGATAATCTCTGGTCCAGGCACGAGCCTCTGCGCATCTTTTATCGCCAACGCCACCTGCCGCTGCTCCATCGGTGCATGTTCCGGTCCGAAGGATACAACCATCCTCCGCGGTGCCGTTTCTTTGGTCTCGGCATCGGCATGTAGCCACCGAGTGCAGGGTAATGGCTCAACACGTGAGAACTCTATCATCTGACCACTTTTGCCCCGGATGCCAGTCCTGAAAAGTTCATCTCGCCATTCTGCCTGTCGTAGAGTCTCGCCTGAACGGGCAACCGACTCGTCAGACGCAGGCGGTTCTTCGGTCTCAGAAAGTGGTTTTACCACAGGAGACGGTACTGCCTCAACGGTAAAGGGACCGCTCACCCTTGCTCTGGAGTTGTCTATGAATGGCTGGTCGTAGAGTGTTTCTGTTGCAGGTGGTTCGTTGTTGGCGATTGACTTGAGGGTGATGTGTGGCACGGTTTTGTATTTGAAGCCTGAGCCAACGCCTTCGTCTGGGTGTGCCAGTTCGTAATAATCGTAGAGGGAGGTCATCAGCCGCTGCTTGGCAAGCGTGATTGCCACGCGGGAGGTGTCACAGGTAATCCAGCGTCTACCCCACTGCTCAGCTACATAAGCGGTGGTAGCTGAGCCACAGGTGGGATCGAGGACGAGGTCGCCTGGATCTGTGGTCATAAGTAAACAACGCTGTACCACTTTCGTTGCAGTTTGCACAATGTAAACTTTATCCGTTAACCTAGTATCTTCCCACCTATTAGTTAACTTTCTGTATGGAAAGTCATTGAGGTATTGTTTATAAGCTAAAGTCTTTCCATATGGAAATAAGCGACCTACCCTTAGCAAGTGCATTAGTTTTTCTTTATCCGGCGTAATCCAACAAGTTCCTGTGGGAGGTATGTATTCTTCTCCCTGCCATTCTATCGTATAAACGGACTTTTCATCATAGGAAGGTGCCTGTATAGGAAAAGGATTAAAGAGCTTAGTCTCAGGGGGTAATATAAATGGGTTCTTCTTCTCTCTTTTCGTAGTAGCTCTTACGGTTCCATCAGACAAATCTACTTGATCCCATCTTGTCTCAGTGCCATCGTCATTTATGTATAATTGCCTGTACTTAATAGCAGTTATATCTTTCGCATACCATACCAAGAAGTCGTTCATATTCTCTAGCGTCTTTGCACCTAGGGTCATGGCCTTTTTTCTGAATGGTATCAAACAAACGAAGTTGCTACTTCCAAACACCTCATCCATCAAACACCTGACCAGATGCACATTCTCATCTGAGATCTGTACAAACACACCCCCGCTCTCAGTCAACAACTCCCGTGCCAGCAGCAGCCGATCCCGCAGATATGCCAGATACGAGTGAATCCCAAGCTCCCACGTATCCCGAAACGCCTTAATCATCTCCGGCTCCTGCGTCAGATCCTCGTCCTTTCCGTCTTTCACATCCCGCTTGTTCACAAACGGCTGGAAGTTGCTACCATACTTAATCCCGTAAGGCGGGTCAATGTATATCATCTGCACCTTGCCTGCCATACCCTCCTTCTCAAGGAGCGAGTTCATCACAAGCAGGCTGTCTCCTGCCACCATGCGGTTTGACCAGTTGTGCGGGTGCTTGTAGAACTCAATCGCCTCACGCAGCGGTGGATTCTCGTCTGTGTACTCGAAAAGAGATACCTGTTTGCCATTATCGTTCTTTTTACGCACTGCCTCGATGATGGTACGGGGGTCAATACGCTCGTGTACGTGTAAGGAGACGGTTGGTACTTCAAAAGAGGTGTGTTCTGCCTTACCCGCCCAGTTCAGGTACGGTGCCTGATGCTGCTTCAATTCAAGCAGTGCTGCCTTTGTCTCTTCAAGGGTTTCAGCAGCGATACCTGCATCAATAATCGTCTCAATCTGGTTACGCTGCGAGTCGAATTGTAGCGCCGGGTCAATATGCGGGTCATAAGCATAGCTCTTCTTCCCGATCCCGCGGTCGGTTTCCGGTGTTACCAGACCAACGGGTGGATTGTTGGTGCGCTCTTTTCCTTTGTGGTCGTATTGTTCTATATGTTTCTTCTTGGATTTTTGGTGTCCTGGCATTTGAACCTTCCCACGTATCGTGGATACTTCTATTAAGACCTGCGATACTATAAAATTTATTGTGCTTGTATGTTTACACCTTTGTAAACCTTTTTGCACACAAAAATGTTTGTACCAATCGCATCTATGCACCAACCAACGCCTGTCGTAACAGTTCCTTCTGCTGCGCCGAAAGATTCCTTGGCGTTTCCAGAATTGCACGCACATATAAATCACCACGACCCTTACCTGCAAGCCCGGGCAGTCCCAGCCCACGCAAACGAAGCTTGGCATCGGTCTGTGTTTCCGGCGGTATTTTTAGCTTCACCTGCTTGCCCTCAATAGTCCGGACCATAATTTCACCGCCTAAAGCCGCCTGTGCGAAATCAATCGGTACTTTCAAAGATAGGTCATTGCCACGCCGTTCAAAGACCGGATGTGGTAGCACGTTTAATACTACATACAGATTACCGGGTTTACCACCAATCTGCGACTCAGGAGGTCTTCCGGCATTCGGTACCTTTATCTCATAGCCCGAATCAACACCCTTCTTAATCTTAAGCACGATCTTTGTACGCTTTGATACTGTGCCTTTACCGCCACATGCACTGCATAAATCGAAACGTGATTTCCCGGTGCCTTTACACTGCGGGCATACCGTAGCGGTTATCACATGGCTACCGCCTCTACGTTGCACGTTTCGTATCTGACCAGCGCCGCTGCAATATGGACATATACTTGATTTACCGGAACGAGTTCCCGAACCGCCACACGCCTTGCATATTCGAGACATCGGCACTTCTATCGTCTTTTCCGTACCCCTAGCTGCATCTTCGAGCGTAATGTTCAAACTCAACCGCACATCAGCACCGTGAACCGGTTTTTGTATCCTCTCTCCACTATCGAATAGTGTGTCAAATATGCCACCGCTACCCGTAAATCCGGGGCTGGACGCCGATCTGAAGTACGAATTGAATATCGCACTACCAAAGATGTCCTCAACATCCTGCGAATGTGTGAAATGGCTCCAATCGAACCCTTCGGGTCCAAATGCTTCATCCGCAACTCGTGACCCGATTTGGTCATACTTCGCTCGTTTTTCCTTGTCCACCAGCACCTCGTAAGCCTCTGAAATCTCTTTGAATTTCTCTTCCGCTTTTTTCTTGTCGCCTTTGTACGTATCCGGATGATATTGCTTCGCCAGCTTCCGATAGGCTCTTTTTATATCCTTCTCTTTGGCGTCTTTGCTAACGCCAAGTATCTCGTAATAATCTTTCTTTGGCATAATACCCCTATACCAGTCTCAGATGCACTAATAAGCATTTGTTTAGCATATAAATATAAAAAGCCCAAATCCCAATAGCGTTAGGATTTAGGCATTTAGTGCAATCCCGATTTTTAGCTTATTCCGCCTCATCCACCACTTTATATTCCGCATCCGCGGTACCCGGCCCTTCTCTTTTTGGTGCTTCTTGCTTCTGATACTGCGCTCCCGCTTGCTGATACGTCCGCGTGGAAATCTCGTGGAATGCTCGAGTCAACTCCTCCATATCAGCCCGTATCTTCTGGACCTCTTCGCTCTTCAGCGTCTCCTTCAGTCGTTCCGTGATAGCATTGATCCGCGTTCGTTCGTCACTCGTGACTTTATCGCCCAAATCCGTGAGTGCCTTTTCGGTGGTATATATAAGACTCTCCGCTTGATTCTTCGTTTCTATAGCGTCACGGCGTCTTTTATCATCCTCTTCAAACTGTTTCGCATCATTCACCATCCGGTCTATCTCACTTTGAGCTAATTTGGTTGAGGCAGTGATCGTAATTGCCTGCTGCTTGCCCGTGCCCCTATCCTTGGCTGTGGCACTCAATATGCCGTTAGAATCTATGTCGAAGGTAACCTCGATTTGTGGCACACCCCTTGGCGCTGGCAGAATATCCATCAAATGGAACCGTCCAAGAGACGTATTATCACGTGCAAATTCACGTTCGCCCTGTAATACATTTATCTCGACACTAGTTTGATTATCGGCAGCAGTCGAAAAAGTTTCACTTTTCTTTGTGGGAATTGTAGTGTTCCGCTCGATTAATTTGGTGCATACTCCACCCAGGGTCTCAATACCAAGCGATAAAGGCGTAACGTCCAGCAGCAGCACATCCTTCACTTCGCCCGTGAGAACTCCGGCTTGTATCGCAGCACCCATAGCCACGCATTCCATCGGGTCAACGCCTCGCTCGCCTTTTACACCCACGTAATCTGAGATAAAATTCTGCACTATCGGCATCCTTGTCGGTCCACCCACGAATATGATCTTGGAGATGTCAGAGGGAGTGAGTTTGGCATCTTTTAGAACCTGGTCTACCGAGATTTTGCATCTATCTACTATGGACCGCACGAGTTCCTCTAATTTCGCACGCGTTAGTTTCGTCACGAGATGCTTAGGACCCGAAGCGTCTGCTGTGATAAACGGCAGGTTTATATCTGTCTCAAGTACATTCGATAGCTCTATCTTCGCCTTTTCGCAGGCCTCCCGCAATCTTTGCAACGCCATCTTGTCATTCCGTACGTCTATTCCCGATTCCGTCTTGAACTCTTCCGCCACGTGATCCACGAGTGCTTTATCCATGTCCGTGCCGCCCAATTCGGTATCGCCACTCGTGGATATGACCTCGAATAAGCCTTCACTGAACTCCATTATCGTTACGTCCAGCGTACCACCACCGAAATCGAATACCAGTATCTTCTGCTCAGTCTCTGTTTTATCAACGCCATAAGCCAGAGCCGCGGCTGTTGGTTCGTTTATTATTCGAACGACTTCCAGACCTGCAATCGCACCTGCATCTTTAGTCGCCGTCCTCTGGTTATCATTGAAGTATGCCGGCACAGTTAAGACCGCCTTGTCCACTTTATCGCCTAAGAACGCTTCGGCATCGCGTTTTATCTTTTGTAGAATGAATGCGGTTATTTGCTGCGGTGTGTATTCCTTGCCCTGAACCTTCACCTTATAGTCCGAGCCCATCTTGCGTTTGATCGCAATCACAGTACCTTCTGGGTTGGACACCGCCTGCCGTTTCGCGGGTTCGCCAACCAGCATTTGCCCGTCTTTCGTGAATGCGACATATGACGGAAACGCTTTGCCACCGAGGCTAGTCCCCT
>DAOUUS010000166.1 GCA_030668065.1 Candidatus Methanophagales archaeon | reverse complement strand
GTTTTCCACTGCCACACCGCTCAGGTTGCATGCACGCTAATAGAGATTTCGAAGAAGTTAGACCCGAAGACAGGGGCAACGTTGGAAGAGAACCCGGACTTCATAAAAGCAGGCGATGCGGCTATAATAAAGGTGAAGCCGACAAGGCCTCTGGTTATCGAGTGTGTGAAGGAGATACCACAGTTGGGACGGTTTGCAATACGAGACATGGGGCAGACAGTTGCTGCGGGCATGGTAATGGACGTGAAACCGAGAGCTTAGTTAGTAACAGAGTAAGAAACTAAAGAGAAAAGGAAGAGGGAATGATTAACCAAAAGGCACGGATAAAACTATCGAGTGTGGATCATAAACAGTTGGATGGTATCTGTCAACAGGTGAAGAAGATAGCAGAGACCACGGGAGTTAGAATGGCAGGGCCAATTCCTCTTCCTACAAGGAAGCTGAAGGTTCCATGCAGGAAAAGTCCGGATGGTGAAGGTTCGCCAACGTGGGACCATTGGGAGATGCGCATACATAAGAGGCTGATAGATCTGGAAGCTGATGAAAGAGCTTTGCGACAGCTTATGCGCATACCAATACCAAAAGATGTTCATATAGAGATAGTGTTGAAAGGATAGATCGAAAGGAAGGAAAGAAGGCAAAAATAGAAATATATAAATACAGGGGTAATCCAATCCTGTATTAAATAAGATAGAGGTGACAAAATGGGTGTAGTACCTGAGGAATTAATAAAGGAAAAGGATGAGGAGATAGTGGCTGTGACCAAGGAAATAGGCGATTTAGTGGGCGAACTGAAAGCGGCATCGGAAGAGGAGCAGAAGAACGAGATAATAAATAAAATAACAGAAAAGGAAAAGGATCTTCGTGCTCTGAGACAGAAAAAAGGTCAGTTCAAAGCGGTTCTGCCCCAGCCTACAAAGCTGTGGTAGTAGACATAAAAAAATAAAAATAAATAAAAAAGAAATATTTCTTTTTCTTTTCTATTTTTTTCTTTTCTATTTTAGTAACTTGTCTGGCATTTTAGTTACTTGTTGATCCAGACCCACTTCTTTTTCACTCATGCCCATTGCGAGCCCGATGAATTGCGTGGTGAAGAGAATAGGGAAATTCAGGAATATGCCATAAGCATTCTCCATCTCTTCTTGCCCTCGATCAAGCTGTAAGTGACAGAACGCACAGGGATGAACCATGCAATCACAACCCGCTTCTATCGCACTCACCAGCTTCTGACGCATCCATTCCAGAGATTGGATGGCGTCTGCAGTTCGGTTTCCACCGCCAGCACCACAGCACATCAATTTGTCCTTGTATTCTGGCGTCTTCGCACCTGTTACCTGCATAAGGTCCTCTAAGAGATGCGGATCGTCCGAAGATCCGTGCCCCCTTACCTCACTCGGCTTAAGGAAGTGGCAGCCGTAATGTACCGCTACATTCACGTCGTTCATCGGTTTCGTTATCTTCTCCTTTAGCCTATCCAAACCAATAACGTCATGAAGTACCACGATTGAATGGTTCACCTTCGTTGTCCCTTTAAATTCTCTACCGAATTCACCCAATATCTTATTGGTCTCCTCTTTTAACTTTGGATTCCCTCTAAGTAAATGGTCGGCTTCCTGAAGTGACCCGTAACAACCATTACATGTCACCACTATATCCAGGTCCATCTCTTCTGCAATAGCGAGATTCCGCGCAGCTACCGGCAGCCACGTGTGCATGTCAAACGACCCAAAAACGCCCGGCGCTGGACAGCATGAAGCACCAATCATCTCCTCCGTCTCTATCCCAAACTCTTTTAGTATCTTCTTCGTCGCCGCTTCTATCCCCGGATACCTGTTCGGTGTGATACACCCGAGGAAATAAGCATATGTCTTCGATTCTTCGCTCATTTCTTTCCTCCTTTATCCATCCCTTTTAAAGTCATCGTACCCCAATCGAAATCAATCATCGCATCGTAGTGTGTCGCTTTGAATATTGCCTGCACCTGTTCCAGTTGATCTTTGTGTTTCTGCGCGGTCGGCGGCTGCGAGTCGAGACCTACCGCTTCTCGTAACTTCATCTGGTCCGGACCTATTGGCACGGCATGCCCTGTTTTCATCACGTACACGCCTATCATCCTGTGTGGAACAGACATGTGCCCCTCTTTCGCCGCTAAGTTCCTTATCGTTCTTATTACATCTGTCACCTTTACACCCTTCGGACATCGCTCATAACAGGTGTAACAAGTTGAGCAGAACCACAGTTCCGGGGAGTTAAAAATCTCCTCGCGCATATCCAACAGAGCCATCTGCATTAACTTCCTCGTCCTTAACGCCGTATTCCTACCCGATGGACAGCCCCCTGTACACTTACCGCATTGAACGCACTCCCTGAGTGTTGCCAAGTGCTCCTCGCCAAAAATTTCTCCGCCACAATCTATTATGTCTTCATATAAGGTTCCCATAACATACCTCCTTTATTTTGATTTACCTTTTACTAAATGCCTTACCATTTACATTATAAATAATTTGCTGTTTTTTCGTGTCAACCATTCTTCGGAAAAAAAAACTTGACCAAAGAAACGATTTATCTATCGTTTTTTTTGCGTGCAATCGTATTTTTTCCCGCTCCCGCACACAGTTACAATTCCACGATTCTTGATTCTTCCGTTTCTAAATCGAGTATTGCCACTGTCTTTCTACCCGTGACGTAACCACAACATTCTCCCGGATTTACAACCAGGGTATTGCCCCTCTTCGCTACCTCCGCTTTATGCGTGTGCCCATATATCACCACATCATAACTGCCCGATACCGCTAAAGCATCCACTATCATCGGTCTGTGCGTAACAATTACCTTCTTCGTACCGATTTTGAACTCATGAGGGTCTTCGTGGATCTCCCCTACCCCTTTTTCTCTATACATATCCCGTAATAGCAGCTTATCGCCGTCATTATTGCCAAATATTCCTATCAGTGGTACTTTTAGCGTTCTGAATGGCTTCTCGGTGAACGGCGCTACAAAATCGCCCGCGTGGACCAGTAGTTCTATGCCCTCGTGCCTAAAAAGTTCCACCGCTTTTTCTATTGCCGCGAGATTATCATGGGTATCTGCTATCAGCCCTGCTTTCATCATTACGCACCTCCTTTTGCATAATCGTCAATTACGCTTTATATAGTTGTGATGGATAAAAACGTATAATAGATGGCGCATACACCCGATAGACGAAAATACACCATCGTGGGCATTGACCCCGGCACTACGGTGGGAGTGGCGATGCTTGACCTTGACGGAAATACCGTAGATGTGTTCAGCTCAAAGAATTATTCGGTCTCCGACACGATAAGGAGGATAATATCACGCGGGAAACCGCTGGTAGTCGCTTCTGATGTTACGCCCATGCCTTCAATGGTAAAAAAGGTGAGCAACGTCTTTTCGTCCCATGTTCACGAGTTGAATGATTGTTTGACAGTAGAGGAGAAGTTCGCGTTGACGAAAGGCGAGGGCTACGAGTATAAAAACGTGCATGAACGCGATGCCCTAGCCGCATGCGTTAATGCCTTCAAGAACTACAAGAAGAAATTCGCGCAGGTGCAGAAGAAGACACCGCCGGGCGTGGACGTGGAAGAAGTGAAGGCATTGGTGATCAAAGGCGTGTCTATAAGTGCGGCGATTACACAGTTGATTAGCGAGAGGGTAAAAGAAGAAGAGAAAGCAGAAGAGGGGGCCGGAGTAGAGCAAGCGAAAAGGGAAAAAGCAGAGGCAGAAGTAGATAATAGTGTAACTAGAGAAAATATCAGATTACGCAGGCTATTAAAAGAAAAAACCGAGCAAAATGTGGCAATGAAAGAGTCCACACTGGCTTCAAACACGGAGTTAGCAGAGAAAGAACTTGAAATAGAGCAGCTACAATCAAAGCTCGAGTTTATCAAATCCGTACGAGTGAAGGAATTGAAAGAAGCGGATTGGATAAGAACGAAAGATAGCGAGATAAAACGGTTAAGAACGGATTTACGAATTAAGGAAAGAGAGAATACAGAATTGAAGGAACTCATAGAGGAGTTAAAAGGCTTAAGGGCTGTGAAGGACGGAATAAGAATAAAAGTGATACCGGCATTCCATAGAGACGCGATATTTGGGGTTGACAAGAAATACGGATTTAAACAAGGCGATATTGTATTCTTAGAGGACGGTAGTGGTGGCGGTGCGGTAACTGCGGAATTACTGGCGAATAAAGGTGTTGCTGCTGTGATATATGGTAAGGAGATGTCGCATTTCGCTACCCAGAAGTTCCGGGAATATGGTATTCCCGCTTTTTCTACCAAAGAGCTACCGCTACTATCTTCGGCATGGACGGATTTCGCGTTCGT
>DAOUUS010000069.1 GCA_030668065.1 Candidatus Methanophagales archaeon | reverse complement strand
TAACGGGGATACTCAAGTAGTAAAGTAAATATGATACTTATTTTTTCGGATTATGCCAAAAAGGAGCTGGTGAATCTGCCGCAAGACCTGAAGACTGTATACCGTAAACACCTGGAGAAGATACAGTCTATGCCCCACGCAAGCACATGAAACACGGCATACCCTCCCACGTAGAAAACGTAACCAAACAGGCAAGAATAATCTACGACATCAAAGGAGACAAAACCTATATACTGCATTGCTTCAAGAGCCACAAAGAATACGAGCGGTGGTACAAATCCTACAAATGAATATTCTTTAGCATTTATTAAGCGGCTACTGCCGGCAAGTGAAACAGAAAACAAAAACTTTTATTCTTGCAGTACACACGTAAAAGGTAATAACCGATGTACAAATTAGTAGGCACAATTTCGGGTGAAGTGGGGCTGCACGAATTTGATTTTGTCGTGACCAGCGATATAAAAAGAAACGAGTATTTAAAGGTCTGGAACGAATTAGACGGCTGGATATTGGGGCGGGTAGATTCAATAGTGGATGTGGACGAAAAGACGGCTACCGCGGAGATCATAGGCTATAAAGACGAAAGAGGTTTTTTAATGCAGCCAAAGAGCACACTCGCGCGCGATACGAAAGTGTTCAAAGCGGACCAGGCATTCATCATTGAGATTTTGGGGCTCAAATCAGGCGGCATCTACTTAGGTATGCTAGAAGGCCGCAATATACCGGTATATCTAAAGAAGGAGGAACTTATCCAGAAACACTGCAGCATATTAGCGAAGACAGGCAGTGGGAAGTCATATACCGCCGGCGTGCTGATAGAAGAGCTGCTTGAGAAGAACATTCCATTGCTTATAATTGACCCGCACGGCGAATACCTTACGTTGAAATACGAGAACAAGAGCGAAGAAGAACGGAAACAGATGGAAAAATATGGCATCACACCGAAAGGGTATGCCTCAAAAGTGGTTATTTATACGCCGTCTAATTTCTCGATAAATCCCGCGGCTGATAAGTTGTTCCGTCTAGATGGCGTAAACCTGAGCGTGAAAGAGTTATATGACATGTTCCCGCTTACGGATGCGCAATTAGGTATTTTATACCAGTGTATAAACGAAATAAAAGCAGGAAAGGAATTTTATACGGTCGAAGATATAATTAAAGCAGTATCAGAGAGTAAAAGCAGTGCCAAATGGCGAATTGTGCACTTTCTGGAACGAATCCGTGAGACCGGTATTTTATCTGACAGCCCTACACGTATAGAAGAGCTAGTGCAGGTAAATAAAGCGTCAATAATAGATATGAAAGGTGCGGACCCGAAATTGCAGCAAATGATCGTTTATCGCATCTGCAAAGAGGTATTCGAAGGCCGGAAGATGGGTAAGATACCGCCGTTTATGCTCGTTGTCGAGGAGGCGCACAATTTCTGTCCCGAACGAGGTTTTGAGAAATCCGTCAGTTCTAATATATTGCGAACTATCGCTTCGGAAGGCCGTAAATTCGGGCTCGGGCTACTGGTCATTTCACAGCGACCGGCACGGGTGGATAAGAACGTTATTTCGCAGTGTAATACGCAGATAATACTGCGTGTGACGAATCCAAACGACATCAGAGCGTTGAGTCAGGGTCTGGAGTTCATGAGTAGTGAGATGGAGGAGGAGATCAAAAGGATACCGCAGGGTGTTGCTCTGCTTTCGAGTACGAGCATAGAGATGCCTATACTTGTTGATATTCGTGTGCGCAGGAGTGAACACGGTGGTAGAGCTGCGGTGATGGAAACGACAGTGAAGAAGAAAGCGCCGAAGAATGAAGTGCAGGACCTAATCAAAGAGAAGGAAGGTAAAAAGGGTATGCTTGCACGGTTGTTGGGGGAATGAAGGATAAAACTTTTATCTTTAAATTGTCAATCTTTTATGTACCTCTAATAAATGAACATGAGAAGCACGAAAGATGAATAAGAAAGGTGCGCGTAAGGAAAAGAGAGAAGAGCATAAGAAAACGGAAGTGAGTTTGGACGATTTTAAGGAAGCATTTGGGATATTTAAGTCCTTGCTCAACGACGGGGACATAAAGTTAGATTTTTTCCCATTTGGTTATAGCACGGCTATAGAAGTGGATCGCTTGGATGATGCGCTAGCTTCATCAAAAATAGATAAAGAAACCTTTGGCGCATGGGGGAAAGAAGGCATCGGTCTTTTACATGATATACTAAGTGACAAGGAAAAGAGATTTCTAAAGCGATATCCCGAAGATGAAAAAGAAGAAATAGAACAGAAATGTGGGATAATAGAGAAAGAAATAATAACGGAAGCACTTGTTGAAAACTTCCTTTTCCAAACCACATGTAAAAATTATTTATTGGACGATTTCGATTGGGAAATGATAGAGCATCGAGGAAAGGAGGAAGAAGAATACTTCTCTACGGTAATGATGCAGTTCAAATTAAGAAATCCCTCTAAGGAATTTTCAAGACAAACACTACCAATAGGAATAGGGCGTGAATCCATTAGTTTCGAATGCAGGAAAGGGAATATAGAAGAATTGATAGAAGAGCTGGAAAAAATTAAAAAGAGGTTTGAAAAATGGGAAGAATGAGGCAAGAAGAGTATCTACGTTTTAAAAAGGATAATACGGTCTCATTGGACAAAAACCTAGAATATGTCATTTATCGCGACTATAAAGAGGTTAGATTTCCTGTTGATGACAAAATAAAAGAAGCAGTTTTAAGCGGAGTGAGTTTTGAGGAAATCTGCGAAGAGTTGGATGAAAGTAGCTCACCGTTCTTTACTGTGACTCAAAAAACCACTCCTTTGACCCCTGCAGATATAAAGACCTCGGACCTAATTTTGGATTTAGAAGGTTTAATCGAAGACGTAAAAGAAAACTTTGATGACATAAGGGACAGGCAAATATTCTTTTTTGAATTTAAGGAGAAATTGAACGAATTGTGGAAGATAAGCAAGGGCGACATGAAAAAAACCGTGCTCAGGTTGGAATACGCCATAAAAAACATAAAATCTGAGAGACTGGAAGAAAAGCAGGTAGCTGCGCTAACAGAGGCAATAGAAGTTTTGGGAACATTAGGTGGAAAAGGTAAAGAAGAAATCAAAAAAATATTGTTAGATGTAGGGCTATTCACAGTTCCAAAAATAGAGGGTTTAGCCGAGTTATATGCTGATGAGTACTGACAAGTTATTTCTGGAGACAACAATACAAATAGAAAGGATTTTTGGAAGAAAGAAGGAAGAAATTGTCGAATTTTTGAGCGATAAAGAAGCCCTGTCCTCTAATTATGTGCTAATGGAATTCAAAAGAACTATGTTAAAAGATTGTATATCCCTATATTCGTTTCTAAAAGAGGAAAAGGGTTTGGAGGGCACTTTGATGAGACTCTCTGAACTAAGGGTTTATGAACATAGAACTGCCGTAAGAATTAGTAAAATTCTATCTAGGTTGAGCGATAGTAATACCTTAGAATACGAAAAAGTGCTAACTAAATTGGAAGACCTCATAGAAAGCGAATTACTTGAAGAGTTCTTTTACAGAGTGAACCTTATAGATGAAACAAAATGCGGATTGGCAAATGAGGAAGTGCATAAGAACGAAACTTATTCCTTGAATCTAAGCTGTAAAAGGGAAGAAAAGAAATGCGAAATAGAGGCTTTTGTTCTGAAAAATGAAGGGAGCTTTAGGAAATCGCTAAACGAGTTACAAACGAACGAGGAATTTGAGGGTGTTTGCAACGTTATAAAAGAGATTTTAAAAGATTGCAAAAAAGCGAGAGGGAGAAAGAATTGTTGGAAATTAGGTGACTGTATAATTTCGCTCGAAGCGCCGAAAGGCTATAAGATTTTTACAAGTGACCATCATTATAAGCAAATCTGTAATTCTCTTGAGAAGGAGATTTTGTTTCTACAAGATTTAAAACATGCTACAGCCCATCATTTTTGAGGTAATGAACATGACATCACCAATACAGAACCGGAAATACGCAACTGAAATAACAGCGGCTAATGAAGGAGAACGAGTGAGCATCGCGGGCTGGGTGCACGAGAAGCGGGACCTTGGCGGCGTCTTCTTCCTAATCGTGCGAGACCGGAGCGGCTTTGCTCAGGTTACGCTGCTCCGTAAAAAGACCGAAAAAGAGCTGTTTGAACGTGTGAAACGAGTGCCGCGGGAATCCGTGGTAGCAATAGAGGGCGAAGTAAAGCGCGAGCAAAAAGCACCGAATGGCTATGAGATATTACCCACACGAGTGGAAGTGCTGAGCGAGGCATCGCCGGTTTTGCCGCTGGACACAACGGGCAAAGTCGGTGCAGAGCTGGATACGAAATTGGATGCACGATTCATGGACTTGAGAACCGAGAGGACAAAGCATATATTCCTTATTCGGAGCCGAATCCTAAAAGCGATACGGGATTTCCTGGATGAGCGTGGGTTTATAGAACTAAACACGCCGAAGATCGTGAGTGCCGCGACAGAAGGCGGGACCGCGCTATTCCCAATATCGTATTTTGAACGAGAAGCGTTCTTAAACCAGAGTCCACAGTTGTACAAACAGATGCTCATGGCGTCCGGGTTTGACCGCGTGTATGAAATCGCACCGATATTCCGCGCGGAGGCGCATGACACCACGAAACACCTGAACGAAGCGACTTCGATAGATGTAGAAGTGGCATTCGAGGACCATGAGTACGTGATGACGCTATTAGAGGAGCTTATTGCTTTTGTATATACAAATGTAGTGGATTATCCGGGTTTAGCAAAGCTGGATTTGAACCTGGAAGTGCCGAAGGTGCCGTTCAGACGTATAACATATGACGAAGCAATAGAACAAATTTCTGACGCGGGCGAGGAGATCGTATGGGGCGAAGACATCGGCACTTCCGCAGAGCATACCCTAGGCAAGATAATAGGCGAACTCTATTTTATCACGGATTGGCCATGTGCGATAAAGCCGTTTTACGCGCAGCCCGCGGGAGAGGGAAAAGACACCTGCAATGCGTTTGACCTGATGCACCCCCGATTAGAGCTCTCTTCGGGCTCGCAACGTGTACATTCATACGAATTGTTGAAGCAGCAGATAGAATCAAAAGGTTTGAGTGCCGATAGCTTTGAGTTTTATCTTGATTCTTTCCGTTATGGTATGCCGCCACATGCCGGTTGGGGGCTTGGTGCGGAAAGACTGTTGATGTGCATGTTAGAGATAGGAAACATAAGAGAAGTGGTGCTTTTTCCACGCGATAGAAAAAGGCTGGTGCCATGATGCGTGCGAAAGGAAAAAACCAAAAAATTTATATATAGATTGTAACAGAATATTCAGCAGGGGTGAGAAAGGTATGGCGACTGAAGCTGAAGCTGATGAAGAAAAAGTAAAAGAAGCAGAAGAAGTAGAAGAAGTAAAAGAGGCTGCAGAAGTAAAAGACGCAGGAAAGGCTAAGGATACAAAGAAGCCGGGAACAAAAACGGAAGAAGCGACAAGGCACGTGATGGAATCAATAAAAGACTCGGTTGAGAAATCACTTTTAGGCCAGATAGAAGAGAAAGAGGTGGACGTGGTTCCGGAAGCGTTAGTGATAGGGGGCGGAATAGCGGGGATGTATGCGGCACTGGATATTGCGGATGCTGGATTCAAGGTGCATCTGGTGGAAAGATTACCCTCCATTGGTGGACACATGGCACAGCTCGATAAGACGTTCCCAACACTCGATTGTTCCGCATGTATTCTAACGCCAAGACTGGTGGATGTAGGTGCGCACCCAAACATAAACCTGATGAGCTATTCCGAGGTAGTAGGAGTAGAAGGGGCTATCGGAAATTTCAAGGTGAAGGTACTGAAGAAGGCAAAATACGTAGATGAGGTGACATGCACCGGCTGCATGATGTGTGAAGAAGCTTGTAGATTGAAGGGCAGGTTTCCAAACGAGTTTGATGTAGGATTGATGAAGAGAGCGCCAATATATAGGCCATTTCCATTTGCAATTCCCGCTAGTTATACCATAGATGCCGAGACTTGTTTGATGCAAAAGAAGGGCAAATGTGGAAAAGCAACGCTTGAAAGCACGATAGAAGCAGTGAAGAAGATAGAGAAGGGAGAGGAAGTAACAAAGAATGAAGCTCCTCCCTGTGTTCTGGCATGTGGTCCAAATTGTATACATCATGATATGGAAGATGAGATAGTGGAGCTAAATGTTGGCGGGATAATAGTAGCAACAGGTTATGACATCATTGAGCCGGAATGTATGCCGGAATACAAGTATGGTGTGTATCCCAACGTAGTTAATGGCCTAGAGTTCGAACGTTACTCATCTGCGAGCGGGCCCACAATGGGCAGGATATTGGTAGCAGGTATGCCAGAGCCGAAGGATGCGGTATTCTTGTCTTGTGTTGGCTCGCGAAACTCACAGACCGGGTACGAATATTGCTCTCGCGTATGCTGCATGTACTTAGCGAAACAGGCGCATTTGCTCGAAGAGAAAGTCCCGGACTGCAACATAACCGTTTTATATCAAGACGTGCGGGCATTTGGAAAAGGGTTCGAGGAATTCTATGACCGGGTGAAGGGCGAAGGGCTCAGCTACCGCAGGGGGCTTGCATCCGAGATATACAAGAAACCAGGCAGTAACAGAGTGGTAGTGCGAGCAGAAGATACAATGCTGGGCGAGCCGATTGAACTTGAAGCAGACCTTGTGATACTTGGTGTGGGGTTGAAACCGAGTGAAGGCACGGACAAGCTATTGGAAATGGTGGGTGTTTCACGGACGTCCGATAATTTTGCAAAAGAAGCACATCCAAAACTCAGACCGGTAGATACAGATGTAGCCGGTGTTTTCGTGACCGGATGCGCTCAGGGCCCAAAAGATATTCCAGACAGCGTAGCACAAGCAAAAGGAGCGGCTGGTGCTCTTCTTTCGGTATTAGCCCGCGGTAAAGCAACGATAAGACCAACGGTAGTAGAGATGGAAGAAGAGATGTGCATAGGGACTAAGTCGTTAGTAGAAATGGCGGAGAATATAGGGGCATAATAAAGGAGATAAAAAATGGCTGAAGAAGAATATGATTACACAAAAATACCGTCGGTGGGCAGTATAGAAGGAGTAGCGGCTGGTGCTCCGGAAGATAACCCCCGAATCGGCGTTTATGTATGCCACTGTGGTATAAACATAAAGATGGTGGTAGATGTAGATGAGGTGATGAGGTACGCGGCGTCTTTGCCGAACGTTGTTGTGGCGCGGCATTACATTTTTCTGTGCTCGGACCCGGGCCAGGACCTGATAAGAAAAGATCTCGCTGCGGGTACGGTTAACCGAGTAATAGTGGCTTCTTGTTCGCCGAGGATGCACGAGCCCACATTCAGAAAGACTTGTGCAGATTCGGGATTGAACCCGTTTTACTACGAAATGGCAAACATCCGGGAGCAATGTAGCTGGCCACATGGCGATTTTCAGAAAGAAGCGACTGAGAAGGCGAAGGCATTGGTAAGTAGCGCAGTTGCGAGATCTACGTTATTGGAACCGATAGAGGAAGTGGTGGTGGATGTGACGCCGGAAGTGCTGGTGATAGGCGGCGGCGTAAC
>DAOUUS010000119.1 GCA_030668065.1 Candidatus Methanophagales archaeon | reverse complement strand
TGCAATAGCCAGTTTCACCTTTGTTTCGGTTGACGCCGCATTCTCGCGGGCACAGTTCACACTTGTTTAGTATAGCCTCAAGCTTTTCTAGCCGTTCTTCAAACACGCCTCGTGTGTAAGTTTCTATGTAAACGGGATTTTCCATTTCTCTCTTCTACTGCAAACTCTTTCTGTAACGTAGTTATAGAAAAGAAAGAGATACGTCTAAAAAAAAGAGGAACGAGCAAACTTCTTTAAGTGATTTTTGAGATGATAAACTCATGCGGCAACACACACATGCAGATGCAAGATATGACTGACCTATTATTCGTCAAAAAATTGTTCTATACCTCCTACGTCAAACCCCCTTTTCTTCATCGCATTTATAAAATCATCCTTAGTAGAAACCTCATCAGGAACGTTTATTGCTCCGTTTTTTTTCAAATACTCTAAAAAGCCTCTATCATTTATTAATGCCTTGCCAAAATTTGTACCACTTACCTTTGCTTCTTGATAGTAGTGCTCCTTGATTAAAATTATCCCACTTTTCAAATTAGCCCCTGTCAAATCAACCCCTGTCAAATCAACCCCGCGCAAATTAACCAGACGCAAAACAGCCCTGGTCAGAACAGCCCTGGTCAAATCAGCATCGGTCAAATCAGCCCCACGCAAATAAGCCTCGGTCAAATCAACCCCTGCCAAATCAGCTCCACGCAAATAACCCTCGCGCAAATCCGCCCCGTGCAAATCAGCCCTGCGCAAATAAGCCCCGCTCAAATCAGCCCTGCCCAAATCAATTTCTTCTAGACCTTCTCTAACCCTCAATGCATTGAATTCAGAAACTTTTTCCGCTTTAAGCAGTTCTATGAGCTTTTCACGACTTGTCGCTGGTTCTGAAATTTTTTGAGGCATAATCATACCCACTCTTCTATATTCAGACAATTGCGTGTCACTCATTGCAATTATTTCTTCTATTGTTTTTTTTGCTTTAATAGAATTTATAAAATCAATGAGACCTTCTTTTTCCTTTAACTCTTCTGTGAGTTTGTTTTCATCACTTAATATTTCTTTCAACTTGTGGCGATAGCTCTCATCAAACAAATTCTGATAAAAGTCATACCACTTAAACTTCAGTATCGTCAATACTAGATGGATTGTTTGGTCAAGCTCCTTCTCTTTAAATATCTCTTGTTCACAGATATATGTGTTAATGAATCGTTTTACCTGCCGCGGTGTCCTTTCAATTACTTCTTGTATGATGTCCTTATACTCGCCGATTGTATCTTTGTACGTAGGATCTATTTTTTCATTATCTACTAAATCAGTAAGGAAATCACCACGATCTGTTACATTCCAATCAGGAATTCTAAATGGGATTTGCACTATCTTTTCCAGATAATCTTCTCCATTTATCCCCATAGCCTCGTATTTCTGTTCTATTGCTTTTACAACCACATCGGGGCTTAATCCAAGAACATAAACAAAGCCTTTTATATCTAGAAAGACTTTTGTTGATTCGAGCACTTCTAAAATTTTATCCGGTGCACATCTATCTAAGTCATCAATGAAAACAACAATTTTTTTCTTATTTCCCTCCAAGGCTGTTTCAATAGCCGTTAATTTTGCGTAATAAATGTCTTCTTCAACTTGGATTTGTGATCCACCACCAGCACTAATTTCCGCAACACCCACAGGAATCGTTATCTGAATTGACTTAAGTAATATCCAAAACGCTTTTTTCAAGCTATCGTCTTTGATCTCACTTACCAATAGTTGCAATAGCGGAATAATAGCCAAATTTTTCTCTCTTTCGCATCTCCATGCGTTAAACCAGATAGGAATAACATCTTCCCCGTGCTCGTCATTTAGTTTCTCGCGCATCGTTTGCATCAGGCTCGTTTTCCCTACGCCCCATTCGCCCAATATACCTATGGTAAACGGCGATTCAGAATCCAAAATTATGCCTACCAAAGCGTTTGCATAACCTTGAAACCCTAATCCGTCTCTAGTTGGAGTATCAACAACAATTTTTGCCATCTCTTTATTCAGCGAAGTGCCGGAATAAACAGGGGAAACACTGCGAAGAGTTCACAGCGCGCGTCACATTCTTCATCCTGCACTTCTTTCTTCTCCTCCTTTACTGTTGGCATGATATAGTTAGTATTAGCGCCGGTTATTTAAGCTTTTTTTTCGGTTATCCAATTTTCATATACAAATTTCGTATGTTCTTGTATATACAGTATAACTTCTAAGTAGTTAGGACGCAGATTCACACGGATTCACACGGATTTGATTTCTTCTGCGTTAATCAGCGTTAATCGGTGTCAACAATTATTTTTGAATTTTGTGCTTTCGTGTTGACTTTCTGTAAAGTAACAACTCGCCCTTTAAGACGTAAAGGTGTAATCACACAAACATTTTTTTGGTGCAACCACAAATTATTTATACATCACAATTGGAGTATGTATAGTAGTTCATAGCAAAAGCAGAAAGCGAGGTATAACAAAATGAGACTTGATAAATTAACACTAAAGGCGCAGGAAGCGCTGCAAGAAGCAAAAAACATTGCCGACACGTACAGCCATCAACAAATGGATGTGGAGCACGTATTGTTAGCACTTGTCGAGCAACCAGAAGGCATAGTAGTCCCGGTACTGCAAAAAATAGGCATTGATATTAACCAGCTAAAAACACGTCTGGCAGAGCATTTGAGTTCATTACCTCAAGTACATGGCGGTGGAGGACTCGAGCAGATACACGTAACGCCGCGATTGAACAAGACGCTGGAGACGGCATGGCAAGAAGCGCAAGTTATGAAGGACGAGTACCTGAGCACCGAGCATATACTGCTTGCGATTGCAGAAGACCCGTCATCGCCACAAATACTGAAAGGGCTGGGCGCGACAAAGGACAGAATATACGAAGCTCTGATTGGTATTCGTGGTGGTCAGCGGGTAGTGGACCAAAGCCCGGAGGAGAAGTATCAGGCTCTGGAACGTTACACACGCGATTTGACGGACCTCGCTCGTAGCGGTAAGCTCGACCCGGTAATAGGCAGAAACGAAGAGATCCGCAGGGTTATCCAGACACTTTCACGAAGAACGAAGAACAATCCGGTGCTCATAGGCGATGCCGGTGTGGGAAAGACAGCGATAGTAGAGGGTTTGGCACAGCGGATAATAAACGGTGACGTTCCTGAGACTTTAAAAGAGAAACGAGTTGCCGCGCTTGACATGGGCGCGTTAATCGCAGGCACGAAATTCCGGGGTGAATTTGAAGACCGGCTCAAATCGGTATTGAAAGAGCTAAACGAGGCTGCGGGTCAGATAATACTATTTATTGATGAATTACATACGGTTGTCGGTGCGGGTGCCGCCGAGGGTGCGATGGACGCCTCAAACCTGCTAAAACCGTCGCTTGCACGTGGCGAACTCAGATGCGTGGGTGCAACTACGACAGACGAATATCGTAAGTATATCGAGAAGGATGCGGCACTGGAACGTAGATTCCAGCCGATTTTAGTACGTGAACCCACGGTTGAGGACACAATATCTATCTTGCGTGGGTTAAAGGAGCGGTACGAATTGCACCACGGAGTAATAATCCATGATTCCGCATTGATAGCCGCGGCAGAACTCGCCGACCGATACATTACCGACCGGTTCTTGCCGGACAAAGCAATTGACGTGATAGATGAAGCGGCAGCCAAGTTGAGAACGGAAATAGACAGTATGCCTACGGAAATAGACGAGGTTGACCGGAAGGTAATGCAACTGGAGATTGAAGAGCAGGCATTGAAACGAGAAAAGGACAAAGCCTCGAAGGAACGGCTGGGAAAACTGCGTGAGGAACTGGCAACGCTAAAGGAAAAAAGTGACCAGTTCAAAGTGAGATGGCAGAACGAAAAAGAGCTAATACAGCGGATACGAGAAATAAAAGCGAAGATAGATGAAGCGAAGCTAGAAGAAGAGCAGGCAGAACGCAGTGGCGATTTGGAGCGTGTAGCAAAGATACGGTATAGCACGCTTGTCGAACTGCAACACGAACTGGAAGCGCAGAAAGAACGGTTGCAAGAGATACAAAAAGACCAGCAGATGCTAAAAGAAGAGGTAGATGAAGAAGACGTTGCAGAAGTAATCGCGAAATGGTCCGGGGTACCGGTCTCGAAGATGCTGGAAGGCGAGACGGAAAAACTTGTTCACATGGAAGAGCGATTGAAAGAGCGAGTTGTCGGGCAGGATGAAGCGATTACGTTGATTGCCAATGCGATTCGAAGAGCAAGAGCGGGGCTCAGCGACCCGAACCGACCCATTGGCTCGTTTATATTCCTGGGTCCCACGGGTGTCGGTAAGACCGAGCTTGTAAAGGCACTCGCGGAATTCCTGTTCGATGACGAACGTGCGATGGTACGGATGGATATGTCGGAATTCATGGAGCGGCACTCGATTGCAAGGCTCATCGGTGCGCCACCGGGTTATGTGGGCTATGAAGAGGGTGGATTCTTAACCGAAGCCGTTAGACGAAGACCATACAGCGTAGTCCTGTTTGACGAAATCGAGAAGGCGCACGGCGATGTCTTTAACCTGCTGCTTCAGATATTAGACGATGGGCGGCTTACTGACGGTCATGGCAGAACCGTGAACTTCAAGAATACTGTGATTATTATGACTTCCAATGTTGCAAGTTCACTTATGGAACAGGAACTGAGCAGGGACGAGTTGAGTGATGAGGTGATGGAAGCGTTGAAGCTGCAGTTCCGTCCGGAATTCCTGAATCGGATTGACGAGATTATTATATTCAATCCGCTGGGTATGGATGCGATAAAGCGGATTGCGGAGATACAAATGCGGTATCTGCATGATAGGCTTGCGGAACGTAAAATTTCTATTTCGGTTAGCGATAGCGTAAAGGAGTTGATAGCAAGAAAAGGCTACGATCCGGTATTTGGGGCGAGGCCGATAAAACGAACTATTCAACGGCTGATTGAAGACCCGTTGTCACGGCAGATCTTGAGTGGCGAGTTCGGTGAGGGTGATACGGTTAAGATGGATGTTTCGGATGGGGCGGTTGTGTTTAGGAAGTGAATCTATGAATGGAGGTTTATTATCAGTTGCATACATTACCATAAGGTAGAAAAGAAAGCGTAAATATACTTACCTACTAATGGATGTAAATGTGAGAAAAGGGAAGGAACTATAAAATGCAAATGTTTTATTATTATTGTTTGTAAGAAGGCCACCTTGCAAGTTATTGTCCACTCCGTGCGCAGGAACGAACATCAGAAGCCATCGAAAAATTGGGGCACCAGTCGCTACAATCAATAGATAAGATTGTATCGGCTCAGAAGGATATAGCCGAGCGAGTTGTTGATATTGGTAGTTGGAATGGCTCAGTGCATCGAGTACCCCTAAATGGCTCAGTGCATCGATACCTTTATATTCCGGTTTTTGGTTCAGTGCATCGATACCATTAGCCCAACCTAAAGATAGAATCATCGAGTTTGCGTACGTTCTCCTCAAGC
>DAOUUS010000281.1 GCA_030668065.1 Candidatus Methanophagales archaeon | reverse complement strand
ATGGCTACTTCGCGGAGATAGACGCGGGAAGCGAGATAATTTTAAGAGATAGGGCTAAAAACGGGGAAGCGATTCTGGTCGTGTCGGAATATGGAGCCGGGATGATTATTGCTACAACGATTCACGAATACCCCTCTCCCGCTTTTATTGCATACTGTGTACGTTCGGATTAAGGGGACTCACAAATATTAATTTACCAGAACAGTATCATTTTCCGTGTATTTTTAAGCTGATTAACACAGATTTAAAGTAGTGTAGTTTTTTAATTTCGATTCAACCCGTAAAAGCGTAATAATCAGGACAGTAGCGTCCGTGTAAATCTGTAAAATCTGTGTCTATGATTTTTATCAAAATGGGTAAACTATTTACTGGGTGCTCCCTAAGATGATGCTAAACATCACAGATTACACGGACTGCGTAGATCACGAAAAGGTTTATGGCTGACGTTTACACATCATCTCCTCATTGCACATGATTTTGGTTGAGAAGCTATTACTTCATCCAGATAGCAATCCTCACAGATCTTAACACCTTTGAACTCGTAAACCTCTCCTGATATTGGCTTACCGCATTTGCCACATTTTATGCTCGTTTCCATATTTTGTAATTGCTTAGTTAATACAACTTACCATAAGTAAAGACTTATATTTTTGGATACTACAACGCTGAAACAGCAATCTATTCACTCACAATTCAACCTTGAGTTCCTCCTTCAACGTTTTTAGCACGAGTTCTGCATCCATGCTTTCCACACCTTCGATTTCTTTCATCCTCTGGATAATACTACCACATTCATCATAATCCGTGCACTTAGAGATGACAATCAGGTCAAAAACGCCAGTTACATGGTGAACGCAACAAGTCTCTGCAATTTCCGCTACCGCTTCCCCCACCTCTCGAATACTATTATATCCCGGCTTGGTTTTTATCTTCGTGATTAACGTGACCATACCGAGTTTAGAGGTGTTGATAAGGGCGGTATAACCGCAAATAATGCCTTCTTTCGTTAGCTTCTTCACTCTATCGCTTACCGTTGCGGTGCTTACGCCTATCTTCTTCGCGATCTTCGTGAAAGAAATGCGAGAATCCAACTGGAGTTCTTTCAATACCTTCTTATCTAAATCATCCATTTTATTCCTTTTATAATTTTACGGTATAAAAGCCAAACTTGTAACTCTCAAATTGAAAAACGCAAAATAAATGAAGTAGACCAAATGGGAAAAAATAAGGGAACTCGCGAGAAGCTCCCATTTCTAAACTCCTTATCTTTACTTTTTAGTGTGCGTATCCCGAAGCTGCCTTCCTCGCGTATTGCTCTATGAGGTCTGCACCGCAACTGGGGCACTTAGCATAAAGTTTACCCACAGCAGCCCCGCATACCGGGCATTCCGCAAACGTATTTTTCGTCTGCAATGCATCCCTCTTGACCCAACCATGATGCGCTTCCATCATATGTGCCACTAGTGTATCTACTACTGCGTCCTTGTCCTTTGCTGTAAACATCTCACTACACACATAACAACGTCCTTCTGCCATTTATTTTCTCACCTAATAAGCATACGATTTTATGACTATTTAAGCTTTTCGGTTTTTTCCGATGGTTCCAATGGGGAAGCACTAAAATATCCCATAATCGTTCAACTTTATTTGATTTTTCTGAATAATCGTAACATCGGATGTCAAGTGATGAGCATCAAAAACCCATGAGATTTGCATAACTGTTTTTCTTTAAACCTTTTAAGAAGAGTTTTATCAAAAACGGTTCGCAGAAAAGGAAAACTCACTAATATCGCCTCCGCTATATCTCTCTGCGCACTCTCTACTCGCATAAGCCTGGGCTGTGCAGCCTCTGCTATCGCTCTTACTGTCGCTATCCCTGGGTCATTGTTGCGCCCCCGCGCCATAAACAAACAGGAAAGCATCTTTTGAAACGTCATCCAAATAACCACAAGATTTCACAGATTTCCACAAACCGTTTATTAAAAAGAAAAGCTGTACCAAAAGAACTTATTTTTTAGCACAGTGAAAATCTCGTAAAATCTCGTGGTTTAGCTCATTTTTACCGGCAGCAGGAGCAACTGCCACCCGAAGAGCCGACACTACATGTCATGCTGTTTTTGTCGTATAGGTTTGACCAGCAGTCCTGACAAACCATAATACGCCCAAGCTCTTTGTGATTGGCTTCCATCCTACTACCTTCTTTTCCGCACATTTCGCATTTACGCATATTTCATCACCTCCTTTTTTTTACACCTTCTTACTGCTTCGCCTCGTTCTGTACTAACTGTATATTCATAAGTGAATATAAAAGTTATAAGACCTATGTAAGTATGAGGGGGCGAGATATTGTGTTCAAGAAGGTCGAAAAAAGAGATGGTAGAT
>DAOUUS010000203.1 GCA_030668065.1 Candidatus Methanophagales archaeon | reverse complement strand
GCAATAGCGCGAGTTGCATCCGTTCATTTTAACATAAACCGCATAAAATTCTCAGGTGGTGAGCCGTTATTGCGAGACGACCTCGCGGATATAGTGCACGGCATAAAAGAGTTTGAAGGCGACATTTCTGTGACCACGAACGGTACGTTACTCAGCAAATATGCGGCTGACCTTGCAGATGCGGGCATGAACCGTGTAAACGTCAGTCTGGATTCGATTAACGAAGAGAGGTACGATTTCATTACTGCTTCCACGGGCTATCTACCAAAGGTGATTGATGGTATCTATGCAGCGATAGATGCGGGTCTTACGCCGCTCAAGCTGAATACGGTTTTACTGAAAGGGCTAAACGAAGATGAGTTAACCGACCTGATAGATTTTGTGCGTGCATGCAACAGAAGAGGTGGTCGTGACGCGGTAATCCTGCAGTTGATCGAGTTGATTCCATCGTTTACGCAGTCGGCACAGACTTATAAAGCGGACTTTCACAGGGTAGAAGCGGAACTCGCAGCGAGGGCTTCGGCAATAAAAACTAGACGGTTGCAGCACCGAAAGAAATATTTTGTGGATGACGTGGAAGTAGAAGTTGTTCATCCGATAGACAACACCGAGTTCTGTGCTAATTGCTCGCGGTTGAGGATAACGTCCGAAGGTCAGATAAAGCCATGTTTGTTGCGACATGATAATCTCGTACCCATAGAAAGCGAGGACGAGGAGCACATACTAACTAGATTGAAGTTGGCGATGCAGTACAGAGAGCCGTTCTTTCAGTCTTCGTTTTGAAACGAAAGTTTTTATTTCGCTGAAGTTACTTGATTACATTATGAGCGACACAGGAAGTAAGATGGAAATAGAAGTAGAGATCTCCGTGGATAAGGAACAGATAAGAGCAAAGGAGTTCGTGCAGAACGTGATAGGAAAAGCGATGGTAGGTGCGGTTTCCACGCTGAAGGGAGTGAAAGAGGATTGGACTGAGATAGAGCTAAAAGTGAAGCGTAAGTGAAAAGTAATCACGCCCAAAGCCGGATAGCCGGAATCCAATCGGCGTATTTCCGGCCATTCACGTCCACAAACTCAGTGCAGTTGATTGTACCTCCTGTTACCTCTTTACTGTGTTCATGGAGTATCTGGGGATATGAGCCGGTGCGAATGGTATAGTTGTAGGTCGCGTTTGCCGCAAGTGTGAAATTGTTATCAAACGAGATGTTGTGCCAGTCATCTTTGTAGCCACTCCATATAGCAGTTGCATTCAGAGTTGAGTTCCATATTCTTGCATATTCGGTGTGCCCACCGGTGCCTGTGCAGGGATACGTGTAAAGCGTGGCCACCTCTATTGTTTGATTTGGTGTGATTGTGCCGTTATGCGTGCCGGAAATGCTAGGATATGGATTTGCGGGTGCTTCTGTGTCGAAAACAGTCAATTCACCCGTAGTAGTAAAGTAAAACTCTGAACTCCCCACTGAATTCCCACTTTGATCTGCGCTATTTACAATGAAATAATAACAGGTACCGGGTAACAATCCTGTCAGTTCAAAGGGATGATTCTTTACAAATAGCGGATTCCACGTGCCTTTTGTATAAACCCCTGATGCTTTGCCATATTTCACTAAACTGTTAGCTATTTCGTCAGTATCCCATTGTATCGTTGCAGAACTGTTTGTTATGTGTGTTACGGTTACGTTTGTGATTAAAGGAGGTGTGGTGTCGTTTATGAGTCCTTTTGGATATGCTGTATAAATTTTCCATACGCTCTCACATTCTTTGAGTTCAATGTCTGACGTGCCGGTTCGGTATAGAAGGGCGATTGCACTGAATGCTTCTCCTGTCGTCCAATTTCCTTCATCATCCCCGAGACGGACTGTATGAAACACTTCTGGTTTCAGTTGCGTTTGTGTGAGCGTTCCATATTTTGTTACCACACCGTCTCGGCAAGGCCCAAAACTATTAATGGTGTGTTCATCAATACTCAGGCTTGAGCTATTACTGCTATTTGCAGCAAAGTGTGACCATGACCGCTCACCAACCAAAAGGTCACCTGATAGCTTTATTTTGAATGTACTTGACAGTTCATACCCCACCCGCTGAGCACCCATAACGAACATCATCTTATTTGCATTCGGTGCCCTGAAATCATAATATTTTTTATATGACCAGTTCAAAGTGGCCCCAACGCCGTCACACATCTTTACTACTGCATCTTTAAGCTTTGTGTGGGTTATATCCCTTGGATGAGGGCGTTGGTACTCAAACCAGTTTATTATTTTTGCAACAGGTTCGTCATTCAAGTAATAAGCCACGATCCAACCATCCTTGTGAACGTACACATGCACATCCTCAGTCACGGGATAACCGGGAAGCGCAACCGTTCCAATGGTATAGTTTTCGGTTTCATGTTCTGTTGTTCTGTACACCTCTTTTGCCGTTGTCAAATTAATTTCATCGCTAACATTTATATAAAAAGATATTCCCGCTTCTTCTTCGATGATAGTTGTCCCTTCTCGCGTGCCAGCACCGTCAACCGTTCCTTTTGCCACATCTGCCGTGTTATAGCCATATACCACCGCACTGCTTACAACCATCACCAAGGCAATCGAGATTGCCAATATCTTCAATCCAATTTTGGTTCCCATTTTCATTCCCCTTCTTCCTTAAGATGCCACGGTTAATTTTCGAACTAAGCCTTTATACGATTTTCGGTTAGCAACAACTTCTAATTGGAGAAGCCGCTGAAGAATAAAAAAGAAAAAGAGTAAAAAAGTGTTACTGAAGAAACAACTTGATGGCTGGTATCCAATGGTTGTACTCCTTGCCATTCGCATCTATGAACTCTGAGCAGGTTATGACTCCACACGATGTTGAAAGATTATCGGTATGGTGAATTTGCGGATAGGAGCCTGTGCGAATGGTATAGTTGTAAGTTTCTCCTTCTTCGAGTGTGAAAGAATCCCCAAATGAGATATTGCGCCAATCTCCGCTGTATCTTTCCCATCTCGCAGTTACATTCCAATCAGAGTTATTCCAAATTTTCACGTATTTGCTATGCCCGCCGGTACCTGCGCAAGGATATGTGTAAAGCAGGGCCACCTCAATTGTTTTAGTTGGTGTGATTGTGCCGTTATGCGTGCCGGAAATGGTGGGATATGGATTTGCGGGTGCTTCGGTGTCGAAAACTGCTGTTTGTGGTGTAGGAGTTGGAACTTCTGAAGTATTAAAGTAATATTCTAAACTCTCTGCTGAATTTTCACTCCGGTCTGTGCTGTTCACAACAAAGTAATAACAGGTGTCTGGTAACAAACCCGTTAGGTCAATCGTATGATTTATTACACGTGATTCTTCCTTGCTTTCTGTATAAATCCCTAAAGTTTTACCATATTTCACTAAACTGGTGGCTATCTCATCCGTAGTCCATTTTATCGTTGCGGATTTGTCTGTTATGTTCGTTGCGGTTACGTTTGTGATTACTGGCTGTTCGGTATCGTTAAAAAGCGCTACGGGAAAAACAAAGTTTGTGCTCCGGATAGAGTTTGTATTCTTTGCTATTATCCTTGGTGCTGCGGTTATGTCTCCTGGTGTGTTCAAATAGAAACGGGAAATAGTATTTGAATGTTCTGCTATTATCCTTGGTGCTGCGGTTATGTTCCCCGGTGTGTCCAAAT
>DAOUUS010000311.1 GCA_030668065.1 Candidatus Methanophagales archaeon | reverse complement strand
TATCTAAGCCCTCAAAGTTCATGCAGTCGTGGATATATGCGATTAAAAGACCAAGAATTCGGTTGAAATCAGTGCCCATCCGCTTCCTGAACTTTGTTACTGCCCCTTTTGTGGGTACATTCTCAAGTCATATCTGCACCATATACGACTTATTTGAGGTCAGGAAGTCTAGCGTTTCTTCCATGTTCATCCTTGATAATTTCGCAAATAGGAATAGGGACAGCATTGAAGCGGCGGTGTAATCTTGCCCGTCATATTCCCGCAGTTCTTCGTTCTCAGTGAGCCAAATAAGGGTGGTGTTTAAGAACTCCCGGCGACCTCGTGCCAATCCCGCTTTCTAAGCCGGTTCAGAAAACTCCACAACTCCAGCAGGTATCGCAGGCAGCCCCAATCGTGGGAATCATAGTTGAAGTCATTGGGTTGTACTCCTGTATCGGATAGTGCGCGGGCTTTTGCGAGAATGTGATTCATTACCATACGATGATGAAAGCAGGTAGAGTTCATATAAGTTATCTTTCGTGTTGAGTATGCCTTCCGCAACTTTTGATTGGGCAATAAAACTAAGCTATTTGTGTGAGGAAACTACTCTGGATTTTAGAGTAATTAAACGTTTTGTAAAAGTAAGAGTGATGAAAGCAGCGGTGCGACAGTCAAAGATAAAAGGCGAACTAAATGCGCCACCTTCTAAGAGCTATACGCATAGAGCCATTGCAATCGCCGCGCTTGGTGCTAAGAGCGATATCTTCTATCCGCTTATCTCTGAAGATACAAAAGCTACAATTAACGCTGCTAAATGCCTGGGTGCGGTTATCGAATATGAAATGGGCAGTAATAAAATAGCGATAGACGGCGTGGAGGGCGAACCAGAGACACCTGAAGATGTAATAAACGCCGAGAATTCAGGCACTACACTGAGGTTCTTCACAGCGATTTCTGCGTTATGCGAAGGTGCGGCAGTTCTAACAGGTGACGCATCGTTAAGGACGAGGCCGAATACACCACTGCTAGAATCTTTGAACGACCTCGGATCGGAAGTGTTCTCGACAAAAGGAGATGGTACTCCCCCGATAGTAGTAAAAGGCAAGTTGAAAGGTGGTGAAACAACTATGGATGCGTCCATTAGCTCTCAGTTCATATCGGCATTGCTCATCTCGTGTCCGCTCATCGAGAAAGGGTCATACATCCGTGCAAACAATCTTGCGTCTGTGCCGTATATGCAAATGACATTGGAGGTGCTGGCGCAAGCCGGAGTGGAAATACCGGTTTCGCGTGTGGATTTGGACGGGAACGACTATGTGTTCGACATTGAATGCGGAAAAAGCTACGAGTTACGGAAGTTTACGGTGCCCGGCGATTTTTCGTCCTCGTCCTATCTCTTAGCAGCGGCGGCACTCACCGAGTCGGAGATAACGGTGGGGAATTTGTTCCCGTCTGCACAAGGAGATTCCCGAATTGTGGAACTATTAGACGATATGGGCGCAGATATAAGCTGGTCTAAAGAAAAAGGGCTTGTAACAGTGAGGGGGGTTAAAGGAGACGGTTTACGAGGTGTGAAGGTGAATATGCGAGCGAATCCGGATTTAGTGCCGACAGTCGCGGTATTAGCTGCGGTTGCCAACGGCACCACGGAAATAACGGATGTTGCACATCTGAGATATAAAGAGACCGATAGGTTGATGTTAGTGGCAGAAGAGCTGAGAAAGCTGGATGCACGGATAGAAGAG
>DAOUUS010000315.1 GCA_030668065.1 Candidatus Methanophagales archaeon | reverse complement strand
CATCTGTTATTTCCGCGTAGGTCTTGTGCTCTTCGTATCACAGAGTTCCTATATGCAGAATGACATCCAGTCCAAATATCTTATATGGGATAATAGCCGCTTGAAAATCTTCTGCCCGGAAGGATAAAGCATGCCCGGGGCATTCTCGGTTACGGCATCGCAAAACTCGTTCTTTGACCCAAAATTCCCCCTTCAGTGTTATAATATGCCTTTTATTCTTGTTGTATTTCTTAACTAGCTTCGCGCTGCAAAGGGGGCAGCTATTCATCCGTGTGGAAACTTTAACCACTTTTTGTTGCATAATACATTATAGTGGCTTATAATATAAGGAGTTGTGTGTGAAACTATGGGATAAATGTCCTATAGGTGGAGAACGGAGGATGTAAAGCCCATGAAACTACAACGGGTGTCAAATAGAGTATATACGAGACATTAACCTGCCAAAGAAAACCAAACCCCGGAACATTTTTGCTGAAATCAGCGCCGATGACGCCTTCGTTATATTAAGTCGTCTCGCGAAAGAAGACCCAAAGATAGCAAACCGAATAGAACAAATTTTGAACATGTCTTAGACGACTGGAAAAAAGGGCAAAAAGGGGTTACAGATGTGGGGTTGATTGCGGTAAAGAAGGCGGGGCGGTCTTGATTGAAAGGTGAGGTTGCAGAGCGGTAGTTTTATATATCTCCCCTCCTTGCGTCTTTCTACCTGTCTGTTGGTACTACAACCAAAGCGGTATAAAAGAAAGCACAAGAAAAAAACGAGACTTCGAATAAAAGAACAAAAAGATTCTTTTAATGGTAAATCCATGTTGAGTTCATGTGGGTTGTGGAGTTATCATCATATGTGTCACTGAACCGGAAGTGAGAGTAGAAGGGGGTTAGTTTTTCCATCGGATTATTATTCTGCAACAAGTCTAACGTAGGTAAACGTGCCACAACCATCTCACAAAAGGATGAAAAAAGGAACCATCGTAAGTTTAATAGCAATCGCAGCGGTGGTAGCGGTAGCGATGTTTGCAGGGTGCATAGAAGAGGAGACACTTACACCCACTCCAGAGCCAATGGCACCAGAGGTGACGCAAACACCCTCACCACCACCTGTTTTAGACGACATACCGGTCTCAGATGAGGTAACAGTCAGGATTGGTGCATTCAACATACAGGTATTCGGAAAGAGCAAAGCGGCAAAGCCTGAAGTCATGGCTGTGCTGGGGCAAATTATTCGCACTTATGATGTCGTTGCTATACAAGAAATCAGGGATGCTTCCCAAACCGCACTACCTGCAATGCTCGATTTCGTGAACGCCAACGACTCACAGTATGATTATGTTGTTAGTGAACGGTTGGGACGCACTACCAGTAAAGAACAGTATGCCTACATTTATAACAATCAGACAGTTGAACTGACGGGCGCATCGCATACATATCCTGAACCGGCAGGCACGGATCCATTCCACAGAGAGCCGTATATCGCATCTTTCAGAGCAATCAATGGTAATTTCGATGTTACGCTTATTGTAATTCACACCGACCCCGATGAAGCGACAGAAGAGATAAACGCACTTGAGGATGTGGTTAAATATGCCCAACGCACGTAT
>DAOUUS010000072.1 GCA_030668065.1 Candidatus Methanophagales archaeon | reverse complement strand
TACTTCTTTTCTCGCTACTTCCGAGATTAAATAAGTAGGTAAAATCGCGGGATCTGCCAGCGGTTCATCTATATGATACACCAACTCCGGCAACAACGCCACATTCTCTATGTCCACCCATTCTTCGGTGTGGTAGGTCCCAAAATAATCTGCTACATTTCGCGCATAAGGCGTTTCATCGTATTCCGCACCGTAAAAACCAACGGAGAATGTTTTTAGCGGTTCAGAAGAAAAATCACTCGCAATTGCCGTTAAAGTGGATGAGTCCACACCACCGGAAAGGAATACGCCCAGCGGGACATCAGCTATAAGCCTTCTCTTTACCGAGTCTTTCAACATCTTCAGTAGGCTTTCCGTAAAAAAAATCCTGGCTTTTATGAATCGGTTCAAATTCGAGACTCCAGTATTTCTTCTTTTCTATACCTTTTTCCGTCACCACCATATAACAGCCTGGTTCCAGCTTGCGGATGCCCTTAAACAAAGTCAACGGCGCAGGAACATACCGCAGTATGAAGTAATCCGCCAGTGCTCGTTCATTCACTGCTCGTTTAATCCCCGCATGTTCAAGAATTGACTTTATTTCCGAAGCAAAAACAACGGTTTCGTCAATCCTGGCGTAATACAGTGGTTTGATACCCATTCGGTCCCGTGCTAAAAACAGCTCGTTTCTAGTTGTATCCCACAGGGCTATGGCAAACATGCCGTTGAACCTTTTCAGGCACTCGTAACCATAATCCTCGTAAGCATGCACGATTACTTCGGTATCGGAATTTGTCTGGAATTTGTGCCCATTCTGCTCTAACTCTTCTCGCAACTCTTTGAAATTATAGATCTCGCCGTTGAATACTACTACGATGCTCCCGTCCTCGTTAAATATCGGTTGACTACCTGTGTTAAGGTCTATAATGCTCAGACGCCGCATACCTAAAGAGACCTTATCGTCCACGTAATAGCCATCCTCGTCGGGACCTCGGTGGATAATTTTATCACACATCCTTTTTACAAGCGGTTTATCCGAGACACCGTATATGCCTGCTATGCCACACATATTATGTTCATCACTTCAAAATCCAACCATCTCTTCCACCTTCTCCGCCGTATTATTATCAGTAGCAGTTGCTAAGTCCACTCGCTTTAAAATCCATTTGTTAATCCTGTTCTTTACCCAAGACCATTCCACAGCACCTTCGCCACGGAAACTCATCACCGATTTGCTTCCCTTACGTTTCGAGACGAAAACAGAAATGAGTCCTCCCTCCCAGTTCCGTCCGTCAATAACGTCAAATTTATCCAGTGAAAGACCTTTAAAACCGCCCAGCAAACTATACACAAATCTAGAACTGGCTTCCCCCTTTACATATCGCACCCTATAATATCTCACACCATCCAGTATTTCTTCTTTTTCTCCTCCTGTTCTCGTTGATATAACAGAAACGTCACATATCTTCGTCAGTGCCTTAGACAACTCGTGGACTTGCATACCCGCACCCGAGAGTTGATATGGAGGCGCAAAAAGCGAGCAAAAACAAATCCTTTGCACTTCCTTACCGCATAACTCGGAATACAATTCATAAACCCGATTGGCAACCACGCTGAACGAAAAAATAGCCGTCACATATTCACGTATCCGCGTTCTATCAAAAACCGAACTTTTTAATATCGCATCTGCCAATTTTTTCGGGTTTTTTGTCGCTACTACGACACCAATTCCTTCTTTTATTACTTCCGCGCCCGCGCCTATCGGCGTTGTGACCACGGGGATACCGCATGCCATCGCTTCAAGCATTGAGTTTGAGAACCCTTCCATGCTTATGGCAGGTAAAACGAAAACATCCATTGCATTCAATAACCGATGAACTTTTCATGCGCTACTGCGCCCATAAATGTAACACGGTCGTTTAAATTAAGCGTATCAACTAATTTTTCGAGACTTCTTCTTTCGCGGCCATCGCCCACTATGAACAGTTTAGTTTCGGGATTTAAATATTTCAATGATTCAATCAGATACCGAAGCCCTTTTTCCTGTGATAACCGTCCTACATTGATTATGTTTAAGTCCGAACCGAAATTCACATGAAAATAATTTTCTGCCCATTTCTTTTGATTTTCTTTATTCAAAGGTTTAAAATGGTTTATGTCTACACCATTTGGTACGACTTGTATCCGTTTGTTTGTCATAATTCGCCCCTATATTTGCAGGGATTGCGCTATAACGCAGTCAATAGACCACATAGACAGCATCCGCTGTACTCATGCCACCCTCTTATCATCCGGTCAATTCAGGTTCGGCACGCTACTATATATAAATTATTGCAGTACTTTCGTACCACCCTGCTGAACGTCTCTTTCTGTACTGACTTAGTCATTGAATAGGCATCATCAAAATACCCTTCTCTGAGTAGCACCTTTGCCGCCGATATTTTCGTCGCCGCCCTCTCAAGCAATAACTTTACCTCTTTCAACGAAAACGCCCTCCTTGATCACATTACTTAAAAAAGACGATTCCTCTTCTCTCAACAACCTTCTTCTTTTCATCAAAGCAAATTTTAAACCTTTCAAATACGTCCTTTCTCCCGATGATGTTGAATCCGATGCCAAGCCGTCTTGAAAATACGACCATCGCCTCAAACTCATCATCTGCAAGTTGAATTGTAATCTGATTGGAACGATTGGCGCAACCTTGCCCCTGAATTGAACGTACGGAAATCTCATAGCAACGTCACCATTTCTATCATCCGTTGGTAAGTAAGCGATAGATACCTCTTTATCCTGGTATTTTTCCTTTGCCTCCTTAAACACCTCAAGCTCATCATGGCCCATGGCAACCATTTTGTCGCCAACAATGGCGATATACTTCCCGGGATATTTCTCCGAGAGTTCCTGCGAATGCTTTAGCAAATATTCATGCGCATCCATCTTTCTCGCCTTTAACTACCGTATTGTTTCTCATAGTTATATATCCGTTCATTGCTCGCTTAAACAAGACACATACTACCTCAAAATCTATTCAGTCCGTGCCAATCCCGCCTTCCGCTCTTCTAAGGTCTCTGGTGGAGGGTTTATATTTTTCTCTCTTAGATATTCAACCATTCCCCACACGTTAACTTTTGCCCTAACTGCCGTCTCTTCTATACTTATCCTTCCTTTCATATATCTCTCTGCTGCTCTCTTTAACAGATACTCCTCACATCTTCAAACAGCATCTTTCTTATCAAGGATACCCGGTCAAGATGCTCTTCCCTTGCAATGTCATCCAATTCGTTTATAACCTCTTTGGGTAAGCGCATGGTCACGACAATCTTCATTGTAAATCCCCCATTATCTTTACAATTTTTTCACTCGCTCCCCCATCACCAAAAACGTGCCTTTGCTTTCTCTTCGGCGCAAAGGTGTTACCTATTTCGATAATTTTCCCCTTATCCGCACCAACCAGCACATTCCAGCCATCTTCTACCGTCTCAACCCATTCAGTATTATCTCTTATTGTAATGCACGGCACTTTCAATATGTAAGCCTCTTTCTGTAGCCCACCGGAATCTGTTAATATCTTCTTTGCGTTGTTTATTAACTTTAAAAAGTCTATGTGACCAAGCGGTTTGATGATGTTGACCTTCTTCCTTAGGTCATCAAAAAGGCCATATCTCTTCAAAAACTTCTCCGTTCTCGGGTGCATAGGAAAAATAATCCTTTCACTTAGTTCACAAAAGGCAGCCACAATACTTTTTAGATTCTTTTTATTATCTGTATTGCTCTGCCGATGTACAGTAGCAACGATATAATGCTTACTTTTTAGTCCCCGTTCTTCTATTATTTTTGACTGCGCGGAAATGTCTTTGTTATGCAATAACGCATCTACCATAACGTCCCCGGTTAGATAAACTCCTTCTATGAGTCCTTCTCTATCCAGATTGTTCACAGCAGTTTTTGTAGGGCAAAAAAGTAGGTCGGAGCAGTGGTCTGCCAGGGCTCTGTTTATTTCCTCGGGCATATTCTTATCAAAAGACCGTAATCCCGCTTCAATATGAGCTACTTTTATATGTAGTTTTGATGCAACTAAAGCACCTGCTAATGTTGAGTTACAATCACCATAAACCAATACCAAGTCCGGTTTTTCTTCAACGAATACTTTCTCCACTTTTTTCATTATCTCTCCTGTTTGAAATCCATGCAAGCCCGAGCCAACGCCTAAATGGTAGTCAGGCACGGGAATTTGTAATTCGTCAAAGAATATTTTGTCCATCTCGTAATCGTAATGCTGACCTGTATGGATTATAAGTTCATCGAATTTCTTTCTCAACGCCCTAGATACGGGTGCTGCTTTAACGAAGTTGGGTCTTGTTCCTATTACTGACGCTATTTTCATCTCTATATTGCCATATAATTCATATGAGGGCGGTATTTAATAATATTTCTACATCCTTTTCCCTTTCAATTCAATAATAAATATATATTGCAACAGCTTTTATTATCTTTAACATCTTAAACAACGCAAGAAAATGGGTAAACATCAGAAGAGGATAGCGGCACCACGCAGTTGGCGAATAGAACGGAAGACGGCTTACTGGACTGTAAAGCCTATGCCGGGGCCGCATCAGAGGAATATGAGCATGCCTTTACTATTAATTGTACGAGACGTGCTGAAATTAGCGGATAACAGTAAAGAAGCGAAGCGGGTACTGCACGAGGGTAACATCTTAATTGACGGTAAGCCGCGGAAGGATCACAAGTTCCCGATTGGCATCTTTGACATCATCTCCATCCCCGCCATAGACGCGAATTATATGGTGGTATTGGACCATAAAGGGAAATTATCGCTGGTCGCGCTGGGAGCGGAAGCGGAGTCAGGGAAACTGTGCAGGGTGAACAACAAGACGATGATAAAGGGCGGGCAGATACAATTGAACCTGTATGACGGTCGGAACATCATACCGAGCAACGATCTTGGCGCGGAGATAAAAACGCACGATTCGATTATGATTTCATTGGATACAAACGAGATATTGCAGAAATTTGCATATAAGGAAGGCAGCAAAGTGATGGTAATAGGTGGAAAGCATTCGGCGCAGACGGGCGAAATAGAGGAGATACGAACTGTACGAAGCCCGGAATCCAATGTGGTAAAGATAAAGCCACTGGAAGGCGGAGACAGTTTCGAGACGATAGAAGAATATGTATTCGTAGTGGGCGAAGAGAATGTAGAGATACCAGGGTTCAAAAATTCATGAGTTCACAATCCGAAATACAACAGTACTATTGTAATATTAGCTTGTTTGTTAAAGGGAAAACGTACGAAGGAGTAAATAAATGTCTGAGAATTCGATGAGGAATATAGAAGTGGATAAAGTAGTGATAAACATGAGTGTTGGAGAGAGCGGAGAGACGTTAGCAAAGGCAGAGAGACTTTTGAGTAACCCATTAATTGCGAATCAGAAACCTATAAAAATAGCTTCTAAAAGGACCTTACAGACATTTGGCATAAAAAAGGGCGAAGCAATTGCGTGTAAAGTCACGCTCAGAGGCGACCGCGCAACGGACTTCCTCAAACGCACATTTAACATACAAAATCGCCTCATGTCGTATCAATTCGACACGATCGGTAATTTCTCGTTTGGTATCGCGGAACACACGGATTTTGGCATCCCTTACGACCCCAAAGTAGGCATTTTTGGGATGGACGTTTCTGTATCCTTAAAACGGCCGGGGTACCGAATACAAGAGCGGCGAATACAGAAACAGAAAATACCGGCTAAGCATAGGATAAAGCGGGCGGATTGCATCGCGTTCCTTGAGAATGTATATGGTGTGGACGTGATAGAAGAGGAATAAATGTATACAGTAAAAACCGGTTTAAATGCACATCGGAATCCTCACATGTGAGATTTTGAGTACCGAAATAAAAGCGGTAATAGAAAACACGGGCATTGATACTGTGTTTCTCGTGCAGCCGGAGACTATCAATCCTGTGATCGGGGTGCTAAACAAAGAAGTAACAGAGCGTTTTTTCGGTGACCTGGCAGATACGGGAATAAAGATAAAAGAGAAGACACTTGAAAGAATCATAAAGGAAATTCGTGAACACAATATCACGGATTCTTTGATCATTAAAGTGACAGAGTTGAGGCTGCATGATTACCCGGATAAGTTACTGGCTGAGATAGACGAAGGGCTAAAGAAATTGAGTTCTGTGGCGGATATTGTTGTATTAGGATATGGCTTGTGCGGAAACAGTGCTCAAGAAGTAGAGCGAGTCATCCGCGGTGCTGATGTCCCGGTGGTAATACCGCGAGACGGAGAAGGGCAAATACTGAACAATTGTATAGAAATTGCAATTGGTAAGTCAAAGGTGCAGTCGCTACTACGCGAAGAGATAGGCACTTTTTTTATGAGTCCTGCTGGCGCTTCTATCATAAAAGAGCCGCAAGTAATCCTGGAATCGGCTATTAATATCACCGCGGGTCGCATGAACCGAAATGCCGCTGCGGATACACCGAAAATAATAAAAATATTGACGAACCATTACAAACGTGTCGTAAAGATATGCTATTCCGAAGCCGATGAGAAGGACGTGGCATTCGCGAAAACTGTCGTAAACTTTGCAAGGAAATTCGGGCTGGAGATAAAGCAGGTGAAAGGGTCGTCAAAAGTCATGCTTGATGCGTTACGGAAGGATTCCAATGGCAGCAAGTAGTTATAGACGCAGAACCACAATTAAAAAACTACACTACTTTAAACCTTTATAGTGGGAGTTTTCTCTGAGTCGAAACTGTCTCCATCAAATTAAAAATCCTGTTTTGATTTTAGTCTCATAGAGAGACCTATGAGAATAAGCAAAACTAAAGTTTTGGACTTCCTCATGACATGCCAGATTATCAGAGGGGGCTATTCTGGTAATGACATTGCGAAATTAGCCAAAAACATCCCGGTATCGTCACAAGCTCTGAGAAAACGGATAAACTATTGGACATCAACCGATCCGGCTTTCAACCAATTGACATATCAGGGGCAACGAACGATTTCCATTATTCTGGACGACTTCATTTTAATCGACCAACAACTCAAAGAGAAGCCTTTAGGAAGGATGTCCGACATCCTTCGAGAGATAAATGACAACCGGCATGAACAAGGAAAAGAGCCAATACCCCCGTCAACCTTTTACCGCTTCGTTAATATCCGAAAAGAGTCGTTAGCTGCTCCACAAGAATTGCAATGGTTAATCCTTTTTGGGATAAATGTCGTTGATACATATAATCTAGCCAACGCTCGTGCTTCTTTATCCACCGTCTTTACTTACACTGACTTAAAGACCTTCGGAGGTATTGACATTGATGGCATCGCCTCACGGCTACAGGAAGCTCAAAAATGGTTTCCGCAGACATATCCAGGTGTACACCCTTTTGAATGGTTCCCCCGTATCCGATCGAGAATAGAATACGCACGAATAACTTTTCTGAAGAAGAAATCACCCCTCATCATACGACAGCGCAAGTTCTGCTCGATTTGTGCCGTGGTGAGCGCAAATGGGCATTT
>DAOUUS010000231.1 GCA_030668065.1 Candidatus Methanophagales archaeon | reverse complement strand
TATCTCTTTTATCTTTTCTCGGACCTTAGTTTCAGCAGCAAGCCGTTCGCTCAGGATTATTAACGCAATTTCCTCTCTTGACAATTTATCTAACAACTGAACGGTATTCCCTCCGCCCTCTGTGCTACTTTCAAGTTCATACACCTCACTCACACCCGCGAGCCTGAACCCGGTGGCAGTATCCGGGTCTCCTATTACCGCAATCATCCTTATGACTCCTTACCCTTAAACAATTCTTTAACTATATCTTCCCGCACATTGGTAGAAAAACGCTCCAGTCTCTGCTCAAATGTGTTATCCACCACGATTTTACCATCTTTCCGCCTTACAATCACACCGCCTACCGATCTCATCCTTTCCTCGGACAACGCTAAATCTATCTCCACACCACCCGCACTTATTTCTGCAGAGGTCTCTTTTAGCATAGCGGAATTTACATAAGTTTCATCCTCTGCACTAATTACCACTTCCAATTCGCTGCTCGCGGCGCCTCCGCCTGCGATTATACTCTGTGCAGCCTCCTTTATTAAACTAGCCAAAATTGGTGAATACTCCGTCCCTTTGAAGCCCTCACTTTTTACTGTTGGGATTCTCTTCATAGCCGCTTCTAACGCTTTTTGGATTAACTCTTCCTCGATGTCCCATCTGTGCTTCTTTGCTTTTAGCCTTGCTGCCCTAACAATTCGCTCTTTCGTCTCTCGCCCTTTCTCCTCTTCAGCTTCAATGAATTGCTGCTTCCGCAGTTCCATCTCCTCACTTGCCTCTTTCTGCAGTGCCTCCGCTTTCGCTCTCGCTTCGCTAAATACTCTATCCTGCTCTAACTTTACTTCGCCCTTTATCCGATCTACTATCTCTACGGCACCCATACCGGACTCACCTTAACCCTAAAATTCTTTCTAACACAAGGTTCACGGCACTGTCGAGATTCGATTCTGCAACCACTCTTAACCCCTCCGCTTCGGTTTCGGCTTTTGCCTGTATCGCTTTTCTCTCGGTCTCGCCTTCCTTTGCATACTTGTCTGAAATCGCCTGTGCTAAGCTCTTTTCCGCTTCACCCGCATTCTCTTTCAGCCGATTTATCTCCTGATCAGCTTCTTTTGCTATTACAGTCGCGTTTCCCTTCGTCTCGTCTAATAACCTTCTGCCTTCTTCTTCCGTTTCTCTTATCAACTTAAGTGCTTCTACTGCCATTGTACTTTTAAACTAGATGTCTTTTGCTTTATGCTTTTATAAAGCTTTATCATTTTGCCGGTAGGTATATGTCGAGACGGGGATAGATATATCTTGGCGAAGAACGGTCAAGTATAAAGATCTTATTATAAGTTCCAATATTTGTAGTAGTCAAGGAACAAACTAAATTGTCAAAGCGAAAAGAGAGGTGAAGAGAGGAAGTGGACTTAGAGGATTTACCGGGTGTCGGTCCGGCAATAGCAGAAAAGTTGCGTGATGCAGGATTAAACACGTTAGAATCAGTAGCAGTGGCATCTCCGGGGGAATTGGTGGCAACTGCGGAGATAGGCGAGGCGATAGCAGCTAAGATAATAAACGCAGCGCGGGAAGCTGCGGACATCGGCGGGTTTGAGACCGGGGATAAGATATTAGAACGGAGAGAGGGAATAGGCAAGCTGACCACGGGGTCTAAATCGTTGGATGAGTTGTTTGGTGGCGGGCTCGAGACGCAAGCAATGTCGGAGTTCTATGGCGAGTTCGGTAGTGGTAAGACACAATTAGCACATCAACTCGCTGTAACAGTTCAGTTCCCACAGGAGAGAGGTGGTTTAAACGGCTCTACCATAATAGTGGATACGGAGAATACGTTCAGACCCGAGCGGATAAAAGATATGGCCGAAGGTGCGGAGCTGGATTACGAGGACGTTCTTAAAAATATACACGTTGCTCGTGCATATAACTCAAATCATCAGATATTGCTTGTGCAGAAGGCGAAAGAGCTGGCTGATGAGCTGGTCGATACAGAAAAACCGGTGCGATTGCTAATAATAGATTCTGCAACTGCGCATTTCAGAAGCGAATATGTGGGCCGGGGCACGCTGGCAGATCGGCAGCAAAAGCTAAACAAGCATCTGCATGACGCTCTCAGGTTTGGTGACCTGAATAATGCCGTGGTGATGATAACTAACCAGGTGCAAGTGAGACCGGATGCGTTCTTCGGCGATCCTACAAGGCCCATTGGTGGTCATATAGTAGGTCATACTGCTACTTTCAGGACATACCTGCGAAAGTCGAAAGGGGAGAAGAGAATAGCAAAGTTAGTTGATTCTCCAAACCTGCCGGAAGCGGAAGCAGTATTCTCGGTATCAAAAGTAGGAATCCGGGATTAGGCTTCAGATAGAATAGTCCTCTCGGACTTCTTGTATTTGTATGGCGGATGTTAAAGGAATACACAAGATTGACACGAAGAAACACCAAAAACACTATTTTTAATCATGATTTTAAACACTTTAGAAACGCTTCGTACAAAACACGGTTGTGCGTACTCTTGTGCAACTTCCTTTTTATTTTTATTTGAATATACAGACTACCTTCGGAATACTGAGTATCGCGACATAAAAACCAATTTGCCGTTTCTTGGTGCGAGGTAGTTTTAGTCCCCCAATTCCGATTCTAGCTCCTCTTTGCAACTCTCGCATACCATCAGTCCGTCAGTAATTATCAGATCATTTGAGAAGCTACCGCATTTCTCGCATATACCCTGGCCTATTTCTTCTCCTTCTATCTCCGTGCCCATTATGTCCCGTTCAACGTTCATCTCGATTAAATCTTCCAGTATCGAGTTCATCTGTGACGAAACAGAGAGTATATCAACATCCGCAACGATGCCTACCAATTTGTCATTCTCTATTATTGGCACCTTTCGTATCTTCTCAGTCGCCATCTTCTTCGCAATATCCGAAAGACGATCGTCTGGAGACGCTGTTACCAATGGCGTTGTCATTACATCCTTCAACTTCACTGTGCTCGGCGTTGTATCCTTGCTTACCAGTTCGCCTATTATATCCCCTTGTGTCACTATACCCACAGGATCTCCGTCGTTAAGCACAACGATGCTATCCACATCGTATTTCTTCATTATCTTCGCCGCTTCTCGAACATTCAGGTTTTCATC
>DAOUUS010000169.1 GCA_030668065.1 Candidatus Methanophagales archaeon | reverse complement strand
GCTACTTTTGATCATGATTTTGCTGAAAAACTTATAAATCAAGTCAATCCTAAAAGTATGCAAAATGATATGCGGCGTTATGTCAGTGAAATTTATATACCGGGGATTTCTACATTAACATCACACTCGGAGGTAGATAGATGAGGTGGGAAGAACTCAAAAAATGAATAGCACCATAAGCTATGGGGTATTAAACTCAAATGGCAAATAAAGAAGGGAAAATGATTACAGAACAAGATTTTTCCCTCGATACACTCGTGCAAGGAATGAAAAACCCGGAACTGGGCTGTATTGTCTCGTTCATCGGTGTCGTGCGGGATGACGAGGGAACAAAGGGCATGGAAGTAGAAATAGACGAGCAAACGGCGAAGACCGAGCTTGAGCAACTAAAACGAGAAGCACTGGAAAAGTTTGACATAGAATCAGTGGAAATAGTGCACAGAAAAGGTTTGTTAGACGTGAGTGATAGCATCGTGGCTATTTTAGTGGGTGCAGGACATCGAAAAGAAGCGTTCCGGGCTTGTGAACATCTGATAGACGTATTGAGGATAAGCGGGTCTATACGGTTGACCGACCGGAAATAATATATATTCGCACAAACAAAGTTATAGCAAGAGTGTGAAATAGAAATGGCAAAAGAAGACAACCATCTATTCTTTGGCGGTGTGGACGTTGTAGAACTGGCGGAACGATACGGTACGCCGCTCTATGTAACCGATGAGACAATGTTAAGAGCGAATATCAGGAATTATAAACGTACTTTCGGGAAGCCCAACACGGACATAGATACCGACATATTCTTTGCGGTAAAAGCAAACGGTAATTTAGCTATTTTGAAGGTGCTGGCACAAGAGGGTGCGGGTGCGGATGTGTTTTCAGCAGGCGAACTCCATCTTACTAAGTTAGCGGGCATACCACGTGAAAAGATTTTGTTCAACGGTAATTCAAAGAGCGAAGACGACTTAAGAACTGCGGTAGAGTCGGGTGTAAAGATCTCAGTAGATTCGCGTGACGAGCTGAGCGCTTTAGCTGCGGTTACTGATGAGCTGGGCAAAGAAGCGGCGATAGCCATACGAGTAAATCCCGATGTATCGCCTGCGGTGAATCCAAAAATAGCCACAGGCTTAAAAGAATCGAAATTCGGGGTGCCATACCACGACATTATATCTGTCTGCGAAGAGGCGAAGCAGTATAGCAACATTGCTCTTACAGGCTTGCATTGTCATATCGGCTCGCAAATACTGAATTTAAACGTATTTGGCGAAGCCGCGGAGAAGATGATGAACCTCGTTGAGCAATTACATGAACGTGGAATGGAACTCGAATTCGTGGACCTCGGCGGCGGGCTTGGAATCGGTTATAGTGACGAGGATAAAAAGATAGTGCCTACGCCTGGCGACCTCGCAGAAGTGATATTACCTATTCTTACGGATAGGATGAATTCGTTGGGGCTAAATCTGAAGCTGATCCTGGAGCCGGGCCGGTCTATTGCCGGCACTACCACCATACTACTAAGCCGTGTGAATGTGGTTAAGCCTGCGCATAAGAATTTCGTGGCGATTGATGCCGGGTTTAATTTGTTGATACGACCTGTGATGTACGATGCGTACCATGAAGTGGTGGTAGCGAACAGGCAAAATGAGCGTGCTTCGACTCTATATACCGTTGTTGGTCCAGTATGCGAATCCGGCGATATAATCGCGAAGGACAGGATGCTGCCGACCGTAAAACGAGGCGATTTGATTGCAATACATGATGTCGGTGCTTACGGTTTCTCGATGAGTTCGCAATATAATGGACGGCCGAGATGTGCCGAGGTGCTAGTAAATGATGGCACGGTGGATTTGATACGGTCGAGAGAGGGCATAGAAGATTTGCTGAGGGCACAAAAGGTTCCGGATAGGTTGATGTGAGTGTAAAAGGCATGAAAATCGGCATATTAGGTCCTGCCGGGACTTTTACGGAAACAGCGGCAGTGCAGTGGCTGAAAGAGTCAGTAAAGAATGATACGGGCGAGCTAAAATATTATGACACGATATTTGAGGTAGCGGAAGGACTGTTAAAGAAAGAGGTGGACTATGGGATTGTACCAATCGAGAATTCTCTGGAAGGTTCTGTGGGTGAGACCTTAGATGTTCTATCCGGCGGAAATGCAGAAGGTGGTATGCAGATAGTAGGCGAGATATTAGTGCCGATAAGGATTTGTTTGATGGCGAAACAAAACCTTTCTTTAAAAAAGAAAGCTTTAGCAAAGAAACATGTTTATTCGTCTCACGAAGACGCTGCACAGGCTATTGCCGGAATAAAAACGATAGTTTCTCGTCCGCATGCACTGGCGCAGTGTAAGCGGTTCCTACGGGAACGGTGTAAAGGACTGGAACTGAAAGCTGTGGACAGTACGGCGGGTGCTGCGAAATTGGCTTCGCAATCAGAAGAGTTAGCAGCGTTAGCGTCTGAAGAAGCAGCGGCTAAATACGGGCTTATTATAATCGCGGAAGACGTGCAGGACCGAGATAGTGTTACGAGATTTGTCGTGCTTTCTGCTTCTGGTATCAAAACATATCCTACCGGTAACGATAAGACTTCTATATTGCTGTACCTGAAGGACAGTCCGGGTGCGTTATACGATACTTTGGGTGAATTTGCACAACGTGAAATAAGCCTCACGAAGATTGAGTCACGACCGTCAAAGAAGGCTATGGGTGATTACATGTTTCACATAGATTGCGAAGGGCATATAGAGGAGAAGAAGCTAAAAGAAGCGTTAGAAGGTGTTAAAACTAAGGTGACAATGTTGAAAACGCTGGGGGCTTATCCGGTGGCAAGTAGCTATTAAGATAGCCCCGTCCACGCCACACCCGAATGAATTCCGAGGCATCCCCGTTTAAACCTCCTACCATCATAACAACTCGACAAATTCATCAACGGTTAAACCAGCAAGTTTGATAAGCTTTCTGAGTGTGCCCCTATCAAGTTCTTTATGTCTTGGAACAGAAAGTGTAATCTAAGAACAGGGCTTTACCATTATGGTATGGCCAGTTTGCCTTGCTACGAACCATCCCGCTTTATTAAAAGCCTTAACTGCTTTCATGCCAGATATTCTTGGTAGTTTTGCCATCAAACAGCTACTTCCATTATTCTTGCTTCGCCCTTTACTTCAATCCTTTCATTCAATACCTCTAAGCAGCCCTGAATTGCATCCTTTATATTTCCCAGCGCCTCTTCGATAGTCTTCCCCTGAGATACACAGCCTGGTATGGATGGGCATTCAACGACATACCAACCATCTTCCCCTTCACTAATTACTACTTTATATTTCATTTTCCAGCTACCACTAAAAATATGTATTCGATATTTAAAAAGTTTTCCACAAGAAAAATTTAAAAGTCACCATACCCCGTACTTAAGTACAGGGCCTGCTGTTAAGCACGAGTGCCGATGACTTAAACTACCATTTGATCACAGGATAATAAAGCTTTTAGCTTTTTTGTTTTTGCTGCGGCCACCCAAAAGTTTGTCATAAAGCAACATTTACCAAGTTTTATGCTTTATTCCCTTCGCTTCATCCATCACAACCACCGGAACAGTATCTGCCCTCTCGTAACCCTTCTGCCACCACCCAACCCGGTATCCCGAAATCTCGCTACAATGTAGATGTGAAGTGATCCATAACTCGTAATTGGCACAATATAATTTTCTAGATCGCTATTATCGTCAATATTAGGTGGCAGACTCCCTGACCGGACAGTATGGCCGAGAAGTACTGTGTCTTCTTTCTTTCACCACTATTTTTAGAGCGTGTACGTCAGAGCTTTTAACGCCATAAAACCCTTTCCGCTGCTTTCTTTACCGCAGCTCGGTATTTACCGGGTGTATAAACGCCAAGTTTACATTTTTCCCAGAATACTCGGCTGAGCATTGATACGAGTTCAGAAACTTCTCGCAGGCTTCTTGTACTTTGCTCATCTCGTATAACCACTCGCGCATCGCTTTCTTTTAACGATTCTTCTTTGGCACCCTGGAAATCTATTATAACATATTTTTCGTCTATGCCTGCTTTTATGCTTATTTCATGCTCTAATTCCTTAACCCTGTCTTCTGTATCCAACTCCTCCACCACGTGTGCCTCTAATACATTTATGCCAGTATATACTGCGCGTTTGAACAACCGCCGCTCGTTTATGCGCGTCATCATCTCCTTTGGATAACCTTCTGCCGATCTCAACGTAACATCCAGCTCGAAATCGTCCATTTCACGTAACGCGAGTGCATATTCCAGCG
>DAOUUS010000258.1 GCA_030668065.1 Candidatus Methanophagales archaeon | reverse complement strand
CATGATCAAATGATATGAAAAAATTAATGCCGATGCACTGTTCCGGATCTCGCACTCGAAAAATCATATTTTTGACACAATTCCACAAGCATTTCCATACCGGAATACGCGGCATGAGTCATGAAACTATAAGATCAAACAGATAAGTTGCTAAAGGTGTAACCTCCAGTGGAAATGGTGGGGTCCCTGTGTTGCGAACAACCTTTCTTAATATCCCGAAGGATGCTTTTTTTGTATAAAAGAACCTTTCTTAAACGTTTACTCTTAATGATATTTCCAGTGGAAACGGGGTGGTGTGTGGGTGGGGCACTAACATACTTATGTAGCTCAATCTAATAGCAACTAAACAAAATGACCAAAACAGCAGTATGTGTATGCTCCGGCGGAATAGACTCCACAGTTGCAGCCGCTATAGCATCGCAAGAAGGTTACGAATTGCACTTCTTCCACGTTTCTTACGGGCAGCGCGCGGCGAAACGCGAAAAAGATGCGGTAGAGGCAATAGCAGCTTACTTAGGTGCGAATAACTTGAAATATGTAGAAATGCCGTTCTTTAAGGAGCTTGGAGGGTCCTCTTTGACCGACAGTAGTAGAAAAGTACCCGTAGGCACAGAAGTGAATTTAGATGCGGAAAAAGCGACTCCATCTACGTGGGTGCCATGCCGGAATCTGGTTCTTTTAGCTCATGCGAGCGCATATGCAGAAGTCATCTCAGCAGAAACTCTTTTCGTGGGTTTCAATGCCGAGGAGGCACGGTCATATCCCGACAACGAGAAGGAATTTGTCGAGCGCTATAACGCGGTATTAAAAAAAGCAGTGGCTTCTTATTCGGTTGCACCAACAGTAAAAGCGCCTTTAGTTGATTTGTTTAAACCAGACATAATACGGAAAGGCATAGAAATAAAAGCACCGTTGCAGTTAACGTATTCATGCTATTTGGGCGAAGAGAAGCATTGTGGCATTTGCGAGTCGTGTTTGCATCGAAGACGTGGGTTCGAAGAAGCGAGTGTGGACGATCCAACGGTATATAAGCTGTAGCGGTAATAATCTAATAACTATTCTTGATCTTATTCGCACATAGGTGTGCAATACGCGTAGGTTCCGGCAGTTTGTGTTTGCGGATGCTAGTTTTTATCAGCGACAACGAAGTTTCAAGTGATATTTTATGCCCCGGCGCTACGATTATCGGTCGGCAGCCGTTCTTGCTCTTAAGATAATACGCGATTTCGCGGCCATTGTATTTCATCATACACGCATCGCCTTCTTCGCACGGCCGTTCGCTATCGCCACACAGGATGTTCTTCGTCACGCCGATGGTTGCCACGTTTAGGATTACGCCTACATGTGTGGCTAAACCAGCAAACCGTGGATGGTTTATCCCGCAGCCATCTACTACTAAGAGGTCAGGTTTGATTTTCAGCGTTTGAAACGCTTTTATTATGGCTGGCGCTTCTCTGAATGAAAGGAGACCCGGGATGTATGGAAACTCTACGGGCAGTACAGAATGAGTATAAGTACTAAGTTTCATGGATGGGTATTCAAGCACGACAATCGCAGATATTATCTTCTCGTCTGTACTCTTGTTCTCGGCGTTGTACTCGTGGAAGAAAGCCTGGTCTGCACCTGCTATTAACTTCAGGTTTGGAGTTAGTTTATCTTCTATCACCGCTTTTGATGCTATTTCTTCCTGTATGCGATACAGTTCTTCGGTGGTTTTCATATTGACCGTTCTTGTTTTGGGGTCGTAATGTATTTGTAGTGTGAATTTTGAGTGTGAATATAGACAGACAAAGATCATTTGTTCATAAATATCCTACAAGGTATTCGGTGGGTGGGATAGCGAAGCGGATAAAGAATCGAAATGCTTTTATGTACCTGTGATAAATGTGTAGTTTAAGTTATCGGCACTCGTGCTTAAGGGCAGGCCTTGTATAAGTGCGGGATACGTGACTTTAAGAATAGCAAAACAAAAAAAGAAATGAGCGGTGATGTGAAATGGGGACAACGGACAAGGTAAACGTATTATCTGTTTTAACGCTTTGCTTATTCTTATTCATCACAGGATTCGGAGTTGCTTCTGCGCAAGAAGAGGTAGCAGAAGAAGGAATTACAGATAGCGCTTGGATTGCAATATCCGCAGGTATTGTAATGGCTGCTTCGGTATTGGCCGGTAGTTTGGTATTAATAATAGCCATTCGAACCGTAGTGAAAAAGCCAGAAGTGCTCGGTCCTGTTTTGATACTGGCTATTATTGCGGGTGGAATTGTTACTTTCGGGCTTTTGATGTCATTCATGCTCTGGACAAAGATATAATTAAACGCAGCGGACGGCGAATAAGGAATAAACCTGCTTGTTTCGATACCAAAGGACCCAAGAGCTATTGTATTTCCATTTAACAAGCGGAATTCTCTACCCCCCTTAAGTTTAATGTGTAAAATACGCCACTACTTCGTTGTCCGTAACAGAATCAATCCGCACGAACCCGTATCGTTCGAACTGCACCACATTTCCCAGTTCTGAAGCAATCAACGGCTCGCCTATGCCTTCTTCTAGCCCCTCGGGCTTCTTCACATTAACTTTTATACTATCAGTAGGAGCCCAATGGATAACCGGCACTTTTAGTTCTGTATCTATAACCTTAGCCACTAACGGGTTAATACTTTCTATTTCCACAGTGCATAGATATTT
>DAOUUS010000157.1 GCA_030668065.1 Candidatus Methanophagales archaeon | reverse complement strand
GTGGTAGCCCTGTTCAAAACTCATTTGGGGTACAATTATCTCGGCAACTGGGAAGACCACGAAAACAACAGCAATATAGAAACGGAGATTTTACACCAGTACCTGCTTAAAAAAGGTTATAGCAAACTCCTTATCATCAAAGCCATTCACGAGCTTACCCGAGCAGCCACCAACCAGAGCAAGAGTTTGTACGACCTCAACAAAGATGTCTATTCCCTGTTGCGTTATGGCGTAAATGTAAAGGAAGAGGTAGGCGAAAACACCCGGACAGTTAAGCTGATCGATTGGGATAATCCACTTGAAAATCAGTTTGCCATAGCAGAAGAGGTAACAGTAAAAGGCGAGAACGACAAACGCCCTGACGTGGTACTATATGTAAACGGCATTGCCTTAGGGGTATTGGAACTCAAACGCAGCACCGTGTCTGTTTCCGAAGGCATACGCCAGAACCTGGACAATCAAAAGCAAACTTTTATCCGCTCGTTTTTCGCTACGATCCAATTGATAATGGCCGGTAACGATACCGAAGGCATCCGCTACGGCGTTATCGGAACACCGGAAAAAAATTGGCTCTCATGGAAAGAAGAAAGCGACATTGAGAACCCACTTGATCGGCACATTACTCAGCTATGCAATAAAGAGCGGTTTCTGGAGCTGTTGCACGATTTTATCGTCTACGATCACGGCACCAAAAAGATCTGCCGGCACAATCAGTACTTTGCAGTCAAGGCATCGCAGGAAAGCATACGCAAACGCGAAGGCGGTATCATCTGGCACTCCCAGGGTAGCGGCAAAAGCCTGATCATGGTCTGGCTTGCCAAATGGATTAGTGAGAATATCAACGATGCCCGGGTACTCATCATCACTGACCGTGACGAGTTGGATAAGCAGATAGAAGGAGTGTTCAAAGGTGTTAGTGAAGGGATTGTCCGCACCAGAAGCGGAATGGATTTGATTGATAAATTGAATGCGACAACGCCCTGGCTGCTCTGCTCGCTAATCCATAAATTCGCGAATAAGGAAGAGGCTGATTATGACGGCTATATTGACGACATCCGGAAAAATCTGCCCCGAGACTTCAGAGCAAAGGGTGATAATTACGTGTTCGTGGATGAGTGCCACCGCACACAGTCGGGTAAGCTGCACGAAGCCATGAAACTCATATTGCCTGATGCCTTGCTCATCGGTTTTACCGGCACGCCCCTGCTAAAAAGAGATAAGAAGAAAAGCATAGAAGTATTTGGCAAATACATCCACACCTACAAATACGATGAAGCAGTAAGAGATAAAGCAGTGCTTGATCTGCGATACGAGGCACGAAACGTTGACCAGAACATCGCATCACCGGCAAAGATCGACCAGTGGTTCGAGGCAAAGACAAGAGGATTAACCGACTACGCCAAAATCGAACTGAAGAAGAAATGGGGGACCATGAAACGTGTCCTCAGCTCTCAATCACGATTAGATAAAATTGTAGCCGATATTCTACTGGACATGGAAACAAAAGACCGGTTGCAAAGCGGTGCGGGCAACGCCATGTTAGTCTCAGGCAGCATTTATCAGGCATGTAAATACTATGAACTGTTTCAGAATGCAGGCTTGAAAAAATGCGCCATCGTCACCTCATACATACCCACAACGGAGGACCAAAAAGGCGAAAGCACCGGCGAAGACTCGCCTACCGACAAACTGAAGAAATACGACGTTTATCAGAAGATGTTGGCTGGTAAAGATCCAAAGACGTTTGAAGAAGAAATGAAAAAGAAGTTTGTAGACGAACCGGCCCAGATGAAATTGCTCATTGTTGTGGATAAACTGCTTACGGGCTTTGACGCTCCTTCGGCTACCTATCTCTACATAGATAAAAATATGCAGGATCATGGACTGTTTCAAGCCATCTGCCGTGTAAACCGTTTAGATGGCGATGATAAAGAATATGGCTACATTATCGATTACAAAGACCTCTTCAAAAGCCTTGAAAAATCCATTGGTGAATACACCTCAGAAGCATTTGATGCGTATGAAAAAGAAGATGTGGAAGGGTTGTTAAAAGACAGATTGGCATTAGGCCGGGAACGATTAGATAATGCACTGGAACAAATAAAAGCGTTGTGCGAACCGGTAGCAGCACCAAAAGATACTCTGGCTTATACTCGTTACTTCTGTGGCAACTCTGAAAATAAGAACGAATTAAAAGAAACGGAACAAAAGCGTATTGCATTATATAAGCATACAGCAGCATTGATCAGAGCCTATGCCGACATAGCAAACGAAATGGGTAAAGCAGGTTATACGCCGGAAGAAATAGAACACATAAAAAGAGATGTAAAGTATTATGAAGCGGTAAGAGCCGAAATAAAACTGGCAAGTGGTGATTATATTGACTTGAAGGCATACGAGCCTGCTATGCGTCATTTGATAGACACATATATAGGTGCAGAGGAAAGCAAAGCGATTTCTGCTTTTGATGACATGACGCTGATCGAGTTGATCGTAGAACGAGGCGCGGATGCGGTAAACGCATTACCAAAAGGCATAACAAGTAACAAAGAAGCAACGGCGGAAACCATAGAAAACAATATCCGCAGGCTGATAATAGAAGTAATGCCAACGAATCCGAAGTATTACGAGAAAATGTCTACGCTTCTGGATGAATTAATAAAAGAGCGAAAAGAAGAATCCAAAAGTTATGCGGAATATTTGGCCAAAATAGTCGAACTAAGTAATAACGTAAAAAAACCCGCTGATTCTGCTACATATCCTAAAGGCTTAGATTCTAATGCCAAACGCGCCCTATACGATAATTTGAGTCATGATGAAGAACTCACAATTGCTCTGGATGCGGAAATCAGTCACACGAAAAAAGACGGATGGCGTGGCAATTTGATAAAGGAACGTGAAGTAAAATATGCGATACGAAAACACATAGATGATGAGGCTGAAGTAGAGCGTGTTTTTGGGTTAGTTAAAAATCAGAGGGAATATTAAAATGCACCGGATTACGGTCGGTAACCTAACAATAGATGTGGTAAGAAAGGACATTAAGAATCTGCATCTTGGTGTATATCCACCCAACGGCCGGGTGCGCATTGCGACACCCTTGAAAATAGATGATGATGCAGTTAGCCTTTTTGCTATAACGAAAATGGCGTGGATAAAAGAACAGCAATTGAAATTTGAAGCTCAAGAACGTCAATCAGAACGCAGGTTTGTGTCCGGAGAAAGTCATTATTACAACGGCAGACGCTATATATTAAATGTTATTTATTGCAATTTCACCCCCAAAGTAGAAATACGCAATAAAACCTATATTGATCTTTACGTTAGAGTTGGGAGCACGACCGAGCAGCGCGGGAAAGTGCTTACAGAATGGTATCGGAAGCAACTTAAAGATCAAGTACCTGCACTAATAGATAAATGGCGACAGATAATCGGGGTGGAAGTTGATGACTGGGGTATTAAGAAAATGAAAACCAAATGGGGCACTTGCACTCTTGCAAATCGTCGAATTTGGTTAAATCTGGAACTCGCGAAAAAGCCGGAACAAAGTCTTGAATACATTATCGTACACGAGATGATACACCTTTTAGAACGCAACCACAGCGACCGTTTTATGGCATATCTGGATAAATTCATGCCGCAATGGCGTTTATATAAAGAAGATCTGAATCGCTCAATGCTGAGCCATGAACGTTGGGGTTAGGGAACTCACAAATAATAATTTACCCGTCCCCATTTTTTAAGCAGATTAAGAATAGGGCGATTGCTCGCCCATTCTCATCTCAGAACGGTACGTGAGAGTTTCCCTTCATACCGCTCAAGCATTTCATAACCCTTTCTGTATCGGGCAGCAGTTTGGTTCCGTGCGTGGCATTTGGTCTTTTGATTTCAGTATTCCTGTGCATAAACTATCCTTTAGCATATCCCATCTCGTCTTACACCGGCCAGTCAGTTTTAGAGTCTTCTGTCTGAGTTTCCGCTGCTTGAAGTACTCATAATCGAGATATGGGTTTTTAGCCAGTTTCAGACTGATGTGTCTGACAATCTTCGTATCTGAAAAGAGTTTCAGCCTGTTCCTTTCCGTGGAGAATACCCAGTTCCGAGAGCCTTCGCTATGCCAGTATTTTTTAATAATCCAGGCTCTGGACTTGTCCGGATGCCTCCTCTTAGCCCATCGCCAGAGCATATCCCAGACAATATGATCTAATTTGCTGAATATCTCTTTAGCTCCAGCCGATCGACGGTAATTCGACCATCCAGTAATGAGGGGGTTCAATACGTTAATGATGTCTTCCTGTTTCCATGCCTTCGCTCGCTTGATCACATCACCGATTTTACGGATGATATTCCCAATCGAGTTCGTGGATGGCTTTATCAGAAGCTTTCCTCCGTATTTGCGGAAGTTCCAGCCCAAAAAGTCAAAGCCACAATCGATATGGGTGATATGAGTCTTTTCCTCTGACAATTCCAGACCTCGTGCC
>DAOUUS010000293.1 GCA_030668065.1 Candidatus Methanophagales archaeon | reverse complement strand
TGATTGTTGTTTACTTAGACGAAGAGACGCAGATAAGACGGGTGATGGCACGAGAAAAGGTAACGGGGGAAGATGCGAAGAAACTGATTGGGTTACAAATGCCGCTTAGCGAAAAGGTGAAGTTTGCAGACATCGTTATAACTAATGGTGGCACGATTACGGAAACAGAGGAGCAGGTCCGAACTGCTTTCTATTCGCTATCTCGTGATAGAAAACAGGAACAATAACTTTTAATTGCTTCATAAGTGCAGTACGATGCTAACTAACCACAAGAACACAAAGATATTCAGAAGTTCTTGTGCTGATGCCTACCTGAGCAATCCTATCTCCTCTATAACTAACAAATCTATATCCTCTTCCAAAGCAGAGAACCGCACCTTAAACTCAAGCATCTTCTCCCTCTTCTCTTGCTTTACTTTCCCACTATCCAGTTTATCCTCGAGTTCCGCTTCTTTATGATAAATGCTATCAATCAACCCAAAAATACGGGGATTTTTACTTCTAACTGCTTTTAAATCCGCCATAATGTCCTCCCCTTTCGAATGCTTACTCAATATTGCATCAAACTCTTCGAATATCTGGTCGCTTCCCCGGTAAAAGTCATCCACAGTACCCAAAAATAATCCCGATACCCTCTTCTCTTCTTCTTCTTCCATGGCAATACAAAATAATATATTCGACTGGTAAAAAGTTTTTCGGTTTTTATCATTTCCGTACCACTATGCTAACCACATCGTCCGCGGATAGTACATGCAAAAGTCCTACACGCTGTCCTGAATGCTTCGCAGACGGCCCCCATATCCTTGCATACCGAAATCGTTCTATAAAATCACGATGGATGGTAGAACAGGCATCAGCAACCGTAGAATCCATTCTCAAGACTAGAGGATGATCCATATCGGGTGGTGCACCCTGCGGCTTCAGATAGATGCGCATAAAACCAAGTTGTTTGTATATCTGCTCCTTCAATGTCTCAAGCTTTAAGTTCTCTTCCGCGGAGATCATAATTGCATCAGGGAATCGTTCTTGGGCTTTCGAAAGCGTCAAAGGGTCGGCCAGGTCTATCTTGTTTATGACTGTGATTGCGTGTAGATATTTGCGGTTTCCTGTTGCCACATCTATAAGTTCATCAAGAGTGATTTTTTCTCGTATAAGGACCTCAGCATTGTGTATCCGGTATTCCGACAACACTACTCGAATCATTTTTTCGTCCAGTCCGATTTGGTTTAGCTTAACTGTGCTGTTTATTGTCATTCCACCACGACTCAATCTGCGTATGATGACCTCTGGCGGTCGGGCATTAATGCGGATGCCCGCGTCATACAACTCCTTTACAAGAATATCGTATTGCTCTAGCTGGAACACATCCACAATAATGAGGATCATATCTGCGTTTCGCATTATCGAGATGACCTCCTTGCCACGCCCACGTCCTGCTGCGGCACCCCGGATAAGCCCCGGTACGTCAAGGAATTGCAAACGAGTGCCCTTGTATTCCAGAGTGCCCGGGATAACCTCAAGCGTAGTGAAATCATAAGCCGCAACCGCTGCGTTGGTGCCAGTAAGATGATTGAGCAGCGTGGACTTGCCCACTGACGGAAAACCGACCATTATGATGGTTGCATGCCCCGATTTTTTTATACCATATCCTTTCCCCACATGTGATGATTTCGATATTGCCTGCTTTTGTAGTTCGTCTCTTAATCTGGCAAGTTTCGCTTTTAAACGCCCAATGTGATGAGAGGTCGCCTTATTATAAGATGTTTTTCTGATTTCGTCCTCAATTGCTTTGATGTCAACTTCGCTGGTCATTTTCTATGTGTTTTATCGTAATAGATACGGTTTTATCAATATAAACAAGTCTATTAGAGAACTAAACGGGCATTCCAACAGCTAAAGCGGTTTTAGCTGTGTACTATCAGGGCATTGTAGGCAAGAACCTACTTTTGGATAATATTAATAGCATCTAAAACCTACATGTGTTTACTACTTTGACAGAAGCAACAGGAAAAGAACAAAGCGGGGGTAGCCGAGCTGGACAAAGGCGCAGGACTTAAGATCCTGTTCCGTAGGGATACGTGGGTTCGAATCCCTCCCCCCGCATCCTGTTCACTCACCGTTACCCGCTTCTGCCTCCTTTATCCGGTCCAGTAATATATCCACAATCCTTTCATCCACCCCGATTGGCTTACCATAAATTAGTTCTACATCTCGCCCTAGCTCTGCCCATTCGCCCTC
>DAOUUS010000013.1 GCA_030668065.1 Candidatus Methanophagales archaeon | reverse complement strand
TGGATAAAGGACCTGGGCTTCATCGGTATGCCCAAGGGCTGGAAAGTGGTGGTCGGAGGTTCTGCAGGTGCCGCACCAGCGATTGCAGAAGTTTTGACAGAGAATTTGGGTGATGATGAGGCTATGGCTCTTGCTGATCGAACCATCAATTACTACAAGAACTGCGACACAAAAAAGCGATTGGGCAGGTATATAAAAGAAGTCGGGCTTGATGAATTCAAGAAAGAGGTTTTATAATAGCCTATAATCAGGAGAAGGAAACGTATGAGTGAGGTAGCATCAAGAATTGGAAGGGTAGAACCGCCTGCAGAGAGTGAAGAGGGGAGTACATTACCCACAGCCAATGTAGAAGGCAAAGAAGTACCCTGGGATCCTGCGCAGCTCCGAAAGATTAGTGAACACCCTTGTTTCAGTGAAAACGCCTGTCATTTCTTCGGCAGAATACATCTCCCGGTGGCACCGAAATGCAACATCCAATGTAATTACTGTGTACGGAAATTCGATTGCGTGAACGAGTCGCGACCCGGAGTGACGAGCAAGTTGCTAACGCCACAAGAAGCCTTAGAACGGGTACGTGATGTAATGGAAAAGGTGCATTACATCAAGGTAGTTGCCGTTGCGGGACCCGGCGAGCCGCTGTTTAACGAAGAGACGTTCGAGACGTTTCGGCTCGTGAAGGATGAGTTTCCACACCTGATGCGGTGTCTGAGTACGAACGGGCTGCTCTTGCCAGAACGGATTGACGAGCTCGAAGAGTTGGACATCGGGACTGTGACCGTCACACTGAACGCTATAGACCCTGCGATAGGTAAGGACATCTATTCAGTCGTCAATTACCGCGGTAAACGCTATAAGGGCGAAGAAGGTGCTGAGATACTGTTGAAGAACCAGTTGGAAGGCATTCGTGAGGCGGTGAAGCGTAAGATACTGATAAAAGTGAATACTGTTCTTATTCCCACGGTAAATGATGAGCATATCGTGGAGGTAGCGAAGGAGATACGTAAGCTGGGCGTTTATATGCACAATATTATCCCCCTCATCCCGCAGTACAAGTTCGCGAATATTAAACCACCGACACAGCAAGAGAAGGAGGCGATTCAGGAGAAATGCCGCGAGTACGTGAAAGAGATGACTCACTGCAGGCATTGCCGTGCTGATGCTATTGGGCGGCTGGGAAAGGATATTCAACAGCGTATGTACTCAGAATAAACAGGAAAACACACACACACCAAAAATCATCGTCTAAGACCGCTGAAAAAGAAATGGACCTGATAATATTATACAGTGGCGAGTTCGGTGAACGAGTAATTGGAAACCTCATAAACTACTCAACCTTCTGCATATCCTGTGCAGATGCTTGCACACACTGTAAAGAAGCTAAATACGGATTCGCAGACCGTATAAACGGCTTGTTTAAGCTTCCCGAGCCTTCTATGCTTCCGGTATTCATAGAAGATTCTGCGGATGTGTATTTACCGCAGGAGATTCCAGATGCAGACATAGCGATTGTATCTGAGATTCACAATGACCTCCTGCTGGAACTCCCACCAATTTTAAAGGATTCGGGGATTAAAGCGATGATTGTACCACAAGAGAGTGCTGCCGGAATTGCAAGACCGCAGGTTGAAGAGATATGCAGTAGAGAAGGAATTGAGGTAGTCTTTCCAAAGCCGTTTTGTGAGTTACAGCCACAGGACGACAAGCCTGTGATTCGCAGTTTTATCGCAGAATTCGGGATTGGATTACCAGAGGTACGAGTAGAAATGGATAGGCGTGGGCGTATTGTTCATGTAGAGGTGTTGAGAAGTGCTCCTTGCGGGAGTACCTGGTTCGTGGCAAAGCAGTTAGAAGGCGTAGAAGTTGAGAACAAACTAGAACTTTACGATCGAATCAGTGAATCTCATCATTCCTATCCCTGTACCGCGAGCATGGAGAAAGACCGTGAGATTGGCGATACGATTCTGCATAAGGCGGGTTATTTGATTAGGGCAGCGGTAGAAAAGGAGTTAATATAATTTTGGCAGGATTTCAATAAATTCCGCTTTCCGTGGCGTTTTCCTGATCTCATTTATCTCGGAATATAAAGGGTGATAGGACACAACATATAGATGCCTCATCGCACCAGAAACCGCATCTATCAAATCTCGTTTCTCTGGTTCTTTAAACTCCACGCCCTCTAATGGTATCCAGGGCTCAATGAAAAGTGCAATCGCGGGATCTATCCGTGAGATGAAGATTGCCAGACGTTCTATATCCGCAGGCTCATTTATCCCCGGGATCAAAACCGTCTCTATCTGTAATCTGAAATAAGCGTCTTCTCGCGTTGCTAAATCTTTTATCGCAGTCAATACGGGCTAGATACTCCTTTTCGTGTAGTAAAGATGCTTTTCGGGGTCAAATGCCTTTATACCGATAATGATCTCGTTCACACCCGCTTTTTTCAAGTCTTTCGCATATTCCGTGTCTATTCTGCTCCCATTTGTCATCAATACGATATGTGCGCCGAGCTTTGTGATTCGTTCGATTATTATCATTAAATCCGGGTCGAGTGTAGGTTCATAGCCACCAAGATATATCCTATGCGGCTTCAACTCGTCCAATTCCGTTAGTATATTCTCGAAATTCCAATCTATGTATTTCCGCTCTTCCGCATAGAGGTCACATTCGTTTCTTTTCCTGAGACAGCCGATACACTCGAAGTTACAGCCTTTAAAAGACAGCATTGCCATCCTTTCACCCACGAATTTTTGTGTGTAGCTCATGTGGTAAATATTCATGACTGTGTCTCCTTCCGGTACTAATGTAGTAGTACAGTGATTCTTAAACGTTCATACCTTTTTTGCTGTATATAAAGTATAACTTCTACCTATTTAGGACGCAGATTACACGGATTTACGCAGAAAACCATAACCCAGTTTATTATAAACTCGATAGAAAATTCTAATAATCTCCTCCGTCAATACCGTATATTTAAAATCCTGATTATCTGCGTTCTTCTGCGTCCGATTATCAAATTTTATTCCTTCTTGTCTTTCTTCTTAAGAAGCACAGTACCGCAAGTAAGCTCGCAACTGCTAATACTGCTTCAAATCCGGCAGGCTCTGGTGTGGGCGTCCCCGTATCAACGACCGATTCTGACAGACACTCATAAACAATCTCTGTTGCGTTTACTATCCGGGGTCCTGCTCGAGACGCGATGTCCGCATCAATAGTGTAAACTCTACCGTTTTTAACGGCATTCACTACTTTCAACCGCTCCTCTTGTAGTATATAATCATACGGCTGCATGCCCGCAACGCCATGCCCAACCGAGACGATAATGACGTCAGGATTGCGGTCTATGAACTCTTCCAGACTCGCAGTATCCCACTCTTTTTTGTCAGAAAAGACATTATCGCCACCTGCTAGTTCTATCAACTCGTCCTGTACGGTGCCGCCACCTGCAACCCAGAGCGGGTCATGCCATGTAATATGAGCAACTTTCGGGCGTTTCACGTCCACAGTTCGGGCTTTTATCGCTTCTAATCTTTGTGCCATATCGGCGACTAAAGCAGTAGCATTCTCTTCTTTGCCGGTTAAACGTCCTACCAGCATTATATCGTCCTGTATCTCCTGGATGTTCTCAGGATTCAGTGATACGACCGCTACATTCAGCTCTGTCAACCGCTCAACAGTTTCTTTGCTGTTCAACGCGCAGCCGAACACGAGGTCGGGCTCTGATGCTACTACGTTCTCTATGCTCACCGTGGAAACGCCACCAACCCGCGGAATCTCTTCCGCTTCTGCCGGGTAATTACAGTAATCTGTCGCACCTATGACTCTGTCACCGGCGCCAATAGCGAATAGTATTTCCGTATTGGTTGGCGATAACGAGATGATTCTTTCCGAAACCCCAGGGAGGGTTACGTTCCTACCGAAGTCGTCAGTTACTTCGAGCATTTCTGCGCTTACCGCAAAAGCAGAAAAAGCGAGTGCTGCCGTGAAAGCGAGTGTTAGCACTGTGAATATCCCTATATCCCGTCTATTAGTATTCATCTTTCTTCTTGACCGCTTGATGGTATATTTAACATTTCTTTATTCCTTCCTTTTCACTAAAATATCTTCGTTTAGTTCTCTGCTCGAAATAGAGAGTTAGTTATGCCGCCATATAGAGCTGAGAACCGTCAATAAACCACGGGCCTAACTCTTTTTTTATCGCCTCCAGCCGTTCCTCTAACTGTTCTTCCCTTTCTTCAAGCTCAAATTCAGACATATTCTGAAGTAGCCTCAGCAAATCCCTCATCCGTCTTGTTTTCTCTTCTTCGTTCATTTTTATCACGCACATAGTCTAATTGCAGGTCTGCGATATAGAAGAAGTTGGAGTTTGCACTATAAATAGGTTCCCCTTTAGGTGGCAACTATAACCTGTATGGGTAAACATATGTTTCATTATCGCTATCGCTGCACTCATGTTACCTCTAAAATCCAGGGTAGTTTCCTATTTCCGATTGTAAAGAAGATAAAAGGCCGAGAATATAATTATGAAGTAGCATGGGATCGAGAAAACTGCGTAAGAATCGTAGTAATCCGAATAATATCTTATACATGCCGTGTAAATGCGTCAGGATAGCGATTTAGGAGTAAACTACATCGGTTTTTGGTGTTTGATTATGTTAAAAAACAAGGTAAATATAATATCAATGAAATACCCGGAACGATTGATAACAGAGTTTTTGTTGGTGGCAACTATGACCTGATGCTAATCTTGAGAGAAATATGCGAGATTATTTGGGCATCAGATTTACAACCTATTTTCGCTTATGACTTCGGTGTTCCTGAAGATAAAATCAATGAATATGATATAAGATTAATACAAAATTGTAATTATGTTGCTTTTGAATCAACTATAGACGCGGGCCAACTTTTAGAATTTCCGTATGCAAAGCAAAATAATGCAGCAGTATTGACAATATATAATGTGAGGGATGAAGAGCATCAGGAAAAACCTTCTGGTGCTACCACTATGCTATCAACAGATCAGTATCCTAATAAGGTGGATAGATATTATGTAACAAGCGATAACCTTCGTGGGATTATACGTGAATGGTTAGCAAGAAAAGTAGTAAAGAAAACAGTTGCATCACCTGTTGGTACTCAGGAGGGAGTGATGATAGCAACTGAGCCCGCAAAATAGATGTGAGGTTATTTTTCTTTCAATTCCTCTTTTGTTGGCAATGCTGGGGTAGATCCAGAAAAAGATCAAGGAAATAGACCACTCAAGGAGTAAGAAATTAAGGAGCGCCGCTAAGATTATTCTTGAACAGCATGCACTTGGTGATGAGAAATAATATGATTGGTGTAACACAAAGCTCATCGAAAAGTTCTTTGAACCGTTCCACGGTCAAATCAGCATCTCTAAGAATATTTCTTAATACCTTAGGATGAAGAATTTTTCCTAAATACTTTATCTGCGGTCACTCGAGGAAGCTTTTCCCTCATACTGCCACTTCCAAAGAAGTTAGGCTGATAGATCTTACCATATACTTCCTTAGCCACCACAACTGCTTGAGCAGAGTTACAAAGCACTGTGTCCGATACGCTCTGTTATACCCCTGCTGTTTTACGCTGAAATGATTTTGTTATACTCAAGCTCTGTTTTGGGAATGGGCGGCTTCTCCTCATCCGGGTAGCCGAAGGCGGTTATTGATTCTACCCTCAGGTTTACAGGTAAACCGAGCACACCCTGGACATATTCTTCCGCGGTCTGGGCGTCACTGTGCACCCGCTTTCGTATCTGGATCCAGCAGGAGCCCAACCCCAAGCTCTGACCGGTAAGTTGTAAGATGATGGATGCAATGGAGCAGTCCTCGATCCAGACGTCTGACTCGTGCTCGTCTGCGCAGACTACCACCCCCAGGCTTGCGCCCTTCAAGAAGCTCGAGCCGCTGGTCTTTGCTCGGGAGAGCGCTTCCAGTTTATCTTTATCGGTGATGAAGAGAAAACGCCATGGCCTGAAATTACGTGACGTGGGCGATCGGACGGCAGCTTCCTTCAAATGCTCAATGAGTTCGGGCTCAATTGCTTTAGCTTTGTATTTTCTCACACTGCGCCGCTTTATCAGTATATCAAGCATTTTCTTCTGCCTCATCTATATATGGTTTTGCGGTAAAATAGTATTAGTAACTAAATGATATGTCCCAAGATGTAGAGGCGGATACGGAGGAAGCACAGGCGCTGGTAGAAGAGACCGAAAAGCTGAAAGCCTTAGAGGAACAATGTCAAAGGTTGAAGTCGGACTTCACACGGTATAAAGAGCGAGTAAAAGAAGATGAAGAAAAAACACGTGAAAAGGTGAAATCGGAATTAGCCAAACGATTGCTCAGTGTTGTTGATACGCTTGACCGTGCGGTAAATGGCTATGGAACTGATACAGAAACCGTAAATCCGTGTGAAGTGGTAGAGAAAATACTGGATGGCACAAAGAACAATTTAGGTATGACCTATAGCCAATTGGTGGACGCATTAGGAGTAACTCCTGTTACACCGACACCGGGCGAGAGGTTCAATGACGAATTGCATACCGCGGTGGAAACCACGGAAAATAACTTCCTTCAGGATAAGACCATTGTATCTTTGGTGCGAAAGGGGTATATGCTAAACGGCGACTTAATCAGACCTGCGGAAGTGGTCATTTCCCGAATGGTGGAACCGCGGGAAGAAACGGAAAAGGTAGACTCCGAAGTAAAGCCTAAGCGTAAAGGTATTTTATCGAAATTGGTACTCGGTTTTGAGTCAAGAGTGTTCAAACGAGGTTACAAAAAGTTAGAAGAGCGCGAACAAGAGTTAAAAGAACGGAATCATGATTTGTACACTAACGAAGAACTGTTTAGGGTAACAATACGGGAACTTAATATTAGAGAGGAAGAGTTCAAAAACCGAGTGGAAGAATGGACAATAAGAAAAGAGGCAGAAGAATCTGGAGTTCAGGAATTGGAGCAGAGCATAGACGCATTAAACGCTGAGTTTGCAGACACAAAGAGGCATTTAAGCATTCTTCGTGATGATTTGAATGAATCAGAGGTGGAAAAAGAGAAAATCGTTATCGAGAGCATTGCTGTGAATAACTATATCGAAGAGCGATTAGCCGAGAAGGGAGAGTTGTTAACAGAGATAGAAGAGATCAAGGGAAGGGAAAACACATTAAAATCTGAGTTAATGGCGATAGAAGAGCGAAAAGCGGCGAGTCGCGAAGAGTTAGCTCAGCTACGGGCCGAGCTGGAAAGAGCAAAAGAAACGTTGAATGCGTTGCTAAAGGAAACGGAAGAAGCCAAGGAAAAGAGCAAAGACGAACCTTTTATAGATTCTAAAATTCCTTATTAATAATGGGATAAAGGAGATGAAAAACGATGCAAAAAGGAGTAATTGGGCTAGATTTTGGCACTACCAATTCAGGTGCGGCATTTATCGAATTCGATGAGCCAGTAGTCATAGAGAACAGTGAAAACGAGCGTGTTACGCCTTCTGTTGTGTATTTCAAAGAGGACGGGAGCGTGGTAGTCGGGAATGCAGCAAAGCGAAACATAATTGCAAATTACGAACGCACCGTGAAGTCAATCAAGCGGTATATGGGCACAGACCACAGGGTAGCGATTGGTGACGAATCTTATCCACCGGAGTACAATAGGGGCACATATAATGCGGCAGCTCGTTCAGGATGCCGAGAAGAGGATAGGGCTTTCATTTACCGATGCGGTAATTACGGTGCCTGCATATTTCATGGACCCACAGCGCCAGGCAGTAAAGGATGCAGGCGAGATAGCAGGTTTGAATGTGCGGGCTATTTTAAACGAGCCAACTGCTGCGGCACTGGCGTTTGGGTTTAAGGCGGATGACGAGCGGCGGGTGCTCGTGTATGACTTCGGCGGTGGCACGTTTGACGTTTCGGTACTCACAATGGGAAACGGGTTCTTTGATGTGGATGCCACGAGCGGCGATAATCATTTAGGTGGGAACGACATAGATGCACGACTCGATGAGTTCGCACTCACAAAAATAGAAGAGAAGCATAAATTAGACTTGCTAAAGAAGAAGGATAAGAGTCGGGCATTGCTTCAGTCGTTACGGGAAGAAGTGGAGCGAGTGAAGATAGAACTATCGAGCAAAGAGCGCGCAACCATAAATCTACCGTACATTGGCACGAAACAAGGCGCTCCGGTTGCTTTTAGTTATGTACTATCAAGACAGGAATTTTACGAGTTAATCGCGGATTTTATCGAGAGAACGAGAACTCCGATGGAGCAGGCACTGGACGATGCCGCTCTTTCGCCTAATGACATAGATGATATATTATTAGTAGGTGGCACCACGTACATCCCGGCAGTGCAGGAGTTTGTGCGGGAGTTCTTTGGTAAAGACCCGGAAAAAGAAGTGAACCCGATAGAAGTAGTTGCACTGGGTGCTGCTGTTGCCACGATGAAAGAGAATATAAAAGAGGATTCGGGCAAAATAAGAAGACCGGTGGATATAAGCGACGTTATCTCGCGTTCTCTTGGTGTTTTGACTTTTGATGGGACTGTTACAAAGTTAATTCCACGGAACACGAAGATACCAATCAAGAAGACAAAGCACTTTACAAATCCCTGGGACTATATGGAAGGGGGACAAATTCCGGTTTATCAAGGCGAAAGCGAGTTTCCGGAAGAAGCGGGATTCCTGGGTAATTTCTGGTTCTCGGTAGATCCGAAACCTATGAATCAGTCAAAAGTAGACATCGCATTCGAGGTAGGCGAAGAATTTGGGGTATTAGAGATAACGGCAAAGGATCACGACTCCGGTAATGAGCGAACGGTGCGAATGGAGGAAAGAGGTCGGTTATCTAAGGAAGATAAGAACCTGTGGATGGACAAAATGCTAAATATGCACGGAATAAAGGTGACGATAGTGAACGTGGAAACAGAAGATAACCTCTGTTATTACCTCAACCCAAACAAGTCTATTCGTGATTTGAAACGTGAACTCAAGAGAAATGGCATTTTAGGTAAGGGTATGGCAGTTTTTTACAATGATAACGAGCTGGATGCGAATCAACAGGTAAAAGAAATAGGTATTAAGGATGGTTCCGATCTGGAGTTGCGGCTAAAGGAAGGCTAAAAGCTAAATGGCAGTGGAGAAGAAGGCATTTGACGACTGGATGAAACATTTCGCATGTGACGATCCGTACTGGAAAGTGCCTGCACGGTACATGGACCCATCGCGGCTGGAACGGTTTTTTAACAAACTCGATAAGTTTGAAGAGAACTATCCGAAATGGGTTGACGACCTGTATTCCAGTCTGCCAACTTATTACTGCATGCTTTGTGTATCAAGAACAGCAACTGCGGAGGAACTTAAAAGAGCGTATGAACGGAAGAAGAAGCATTCCTTTTATCCACCGGAACTGATTGAACGAGCCTACGATGCTTTGAGTACACCGAATAAGCGTGCTACATACGATAAGGTTTTAAACCTTTTCTTGAAGATTACGCAGGCTTCAACTGCTGTTGAGAAACGAGAAATGATTGAACATCACGATGAAAGCATAGAACTGGAAAAGGAGCATGCTTCTTGGGAATATGTTAAGGAAAACCGGCGAGGGTGGCTTTTACTGTTTTATCATGGCGCACCTACGTTTTATGAAGTTTTGGGTGTGGCTTCGGATGCTGTCATAGAAGATTTGGAGCCGAAAGCAGGTACGGAAATAGACATCAAAAGTGATAACGGGCTGAAGGAAAAGATACGTGATATACTGAAGAACCCACAGTTGAGGTTTGAGTATGATTTAATGCTCGATTTTGTGGATGTGATGTCAGATGATGAGGTTCTGGAGGAGCTAGAGGAAAAAAGAGCGGGATGGGTGGGTAAAGACGAGTTTTATTTGCTATTGCTTGAACACTATGACAGTCTGTGGCGGTATGGACAGATTATGGTTAATCACAGGGAATGGGAGAATTATACCGGCGAGAAGACATTTTATGACGTGTTAAACCTAGATACCGCGGAGATTCCGGTGGATAAACGCGAAGCGGAGAGCTTTATCAGAAGTGCATATAAAGAACTGGAGCGTACGCCGGAGGTCAATCTTGCGTATAGCGTATTGAAGAATTCACGGTTGATGGCGGATTATGATTGGTTGTTAAAAAATGAGCAATGGACGAGCAAAATGCACGAGTTGGATATAGATAATTTTGATGAGTCTCAAGTACGGGCGATTAGAGAGGGGTTTTTGTGTGTTTAAAACAATTGTGTGACGGTTTCTGTGGTTTAAACCTCTAGAGTAAAAGGACAGTAATTTTTAGCTAACTACAAGATTCCACAGAGTCCCACACAACCGTTCTTTCCCAAAGAAAGTTTGATCAAAGAAACGTATATTTTTTGATAAAACTGTAATCTTTTCTATCCGTTGTTCCCCAAACAAAAAAATCAGCACCTAATTTTTTTCTGAATTGTTTTTTTCTTCGCTTGAGTAACTATTGTTAAATAGGGTTCGATTTTAGGTGCATATCCAATAAATCCATGAACAGGACACTCCTGACGAATGTGTCGTGAACCATCATTGAATTCTTGCCACTTGAATATGCAATCTCCATTACATTTTGGACATTTGGTTTCTATTTTTATTTTTGTGGCTTCTTTAATTTCAGTTTCCGCAGGATGATATTTATCCTCCTTATGCCCCAACGCTTTTGATGCTAATTCATCGGCAACGGAATTATTCTTTCTTGGTATCCAATTAATGGCATACGAATCAAATTTAGATAATTCCTTTATAACCCGAGCATGGAGCCTTTTTAAATGCTCCTTGTTAATCTTCCATGCGCCTTTTACTTGATTGATTACTAATTTACTATCTCCTTCGATTATAACCTGCTTCCAACCTAATTCTAATGCTTTAGTAATCCCTGTTAGAAGTGCCGTATATTCGGCGATATTATTTGTACCTTTATCAGGCAGCTTTGTTGAGATTTTAGCGATTATCCTCTTATTTTCAATTAAAACTGCGCCTATTCCCATATCGCCTGGATTTGGTATTGCCGCACCATCAAATTGTATTTTTTTCATTAACCGCTAATCAAGCCCATCAACAGACGCCAAAGCGCTGAGTGGGCATGCCTTTACACATACGTCACAGCGAATACACTTCGCTTCTTCCACGGCTATAGCCCACGACTGATCAAACGAGAACACACCAGCAGGGCAAACTGCGATACAAGCACCGCAATGGATGCACCGTTCTTCATCCCATGCGATTAATTTCATCAATCGCCGTACCTCAACGCCTTTACGCTTGAAATGCTCTGCTACCTGCTCCACTTTATCATTCGGAACGTCCACGATGAGGGTGGCACCCATAGCGTCCACATTCGCACGCTCTATGTTTATCTTTGCACCTGTTTCTAGTATTACTTCAGCAGTATATGGCGTACCGTGTAACTCAGACGAGTCTCTTCTCAATAGCAACTTCATTTTGTTCGTACTATAATTTGCATCTTATAGCTATAAAATATGATAGTTTTTTTAGGGGTACTGCTTTATGAAAGCAAGGATAAGGGATTTTCTGGTAACAAAGCAAGATTGGATTTTTTCGGTGGTCAGTTATGAACTTCTGGACGAAGGATCAGTAAAAAGCCTTATACGGTACGTTCCAGACGAACGTGGCGAACGAGTATCAGAACGAGGCCGCTACCGGAAACTGGATTTTCACGAGGGTTATAAGTTCCTGATGCAGCACCGCCCGGAATATGTGAAAGAGGTGCACGTGGTGCCGAAGTGCGATATAAAGGCAATACTGCGACCCGAAGTGCGACTACCGGTAATCGCCGAACGTGAAGAAGAAATAAGGACTATTTATGACCTGTTGCGTGCGCACGTACCCAAAGATACTATAGGCATCACGGGCTCATTCTTATGCGGACTCAATGGCGAAGGGTCGGATTACGATTTTGTCGTCTATGGTCGGAAGAACTTCAATACCGTGAGAGCGGTTATAGAGAAAGCGAAAGAAGGGGCATTCATTCACGATATAAATGACGCTATGTGGAGCCGGATATACGCAAAAAGGAAGCCCGAGCTGAGTTACGAGGAGTTCGTCACGCATGAGCAGCGGAAGAGCAATAGAGGCGTTATTGGCAACACATACTTCGACATCTTATACGTCCGGGACCGTACGGAAATGGATCTGTTCGACCATCGGATTTATGCGCAGGGTGCAAAAAAAGGTTATGCTACGATAACCGCAGAAGTAAAAGATGCGTCCTTCTCCTTTGATAGTCCTGCGATATATGAGATAGACCATCCCCAAATAAACGTAGTTCTTTCTTTTACGCATACTTATACCGGGCAGGCGTTAGAGGGCGAGACTATCGAAGCGCGTGGTGTGCTGGAGCAGATAGGAGATGAGACAAGATTGGTTGTCGGCACGACACGAGAAGCTAAGGGCGAGTGGATAAAGTCGCTTTCTTTAATAGAGAACTCGTCATCACATTGAATAGTTTAGTTCCTGGGAAAAGCTAAAAAAGGCGGTTTTGAAAATATGGACGTAAAAGTAAAAATCGTTGCGGGTGAAACAGAAGAGCGGATTATAGAAGCCGCGGAGGGTGATACCTACGAGTGTGTACTGGCAAAGCTGGGTGTGAACCCGGTGGAAGTCGTGGTGCTTCGTAACGGAAAGCCGGTGCCGGAGGATGAAACAGTGGACAAAAGCGATATAACGGTTATCCGAATTGTCTCAGGTGGGTGATAGCAAATAGAAAGAATAAAAATTGGGACGCAGATTTACGCAGATAATCCGGATTTTAAATATACGGAATTAACGGATGCGATTATTAGAATCCTCTATCAAGTTTATAATAGACTGGGTTATGGATTTCTGCGTAAATCCGTGTAATCTGCGTCCTAAATAGGTAGTAGTTATACTTTATATACCGCTAGAAATGTGTTTTGCAGCAGCGAAATGAAGAATCAAATAGCACCGGATTTTGTGCTGGCACAGAGCACATTTTTAAATAGGGCGTTACTAACATAGTAGTATAGTTAGGAGAAGAGCCGAATATGAAAACAGCAAACATAAAGCGGGTGACGGAAGAGACGAACATCAAGGTGGAGCTGGGCATTAACGGTGTTGGCAGGCAAGACATAAACACCACGATAAAATTCTTTGACCACATGCTCGCTACTTTCGCAAAGCATGGATTTTTTGATCTTGTTGTTAAAGCAGAAGGCGACTTGAGCCACCACATAGTGGAAGATGTCGGTATCGCGCTGGGTGAAGCCTTTAAAAAGGCAATTGGTGGTGTGGGCGAGAGAGAGAAGACCGTGAGGTATGGTTTTGCTGCTGTACCTATGGATGAGTCCATAGCAAGATGCGCTGTGGATATCGGTAGTATAGGCGGCGCAGGCAGAAGTTATACGGTGTTCGAGGTGGAGTTCGGTAATGAACGAGTGGAGGATGTTAGTACCGAGAACATACAACATTTCATCAGTTCGTTCGCGGCACATGCTAACTTCACTATCCACGTGTATGCAAAGGGTGAGAACGAACACCACAAGATAGAGGCGATATTCAAGGCGTTGGGGATTGCATTGGATACGGCCACGCGGGTGGAAGAACGGCGGAAAACGCGGGATTGAATGGTACACAATCACGCGGATGAGGTGGCCTGAAATCATGCGAAGGTGTTGGTAAAAAGAAGATGACAAAAAGCATTTCGGTCTCAGAAGATGTATATACACTGCTGAATGGTATAAGGGACAAAGATGAAACTTTTTCTGATGTTATAAGAAGATTAACAGGCAGCAAAGGACGGTTAATGGAAATAGTGGACCTTTACCCTGAGTTAAATGATGTATCCGAGTATGAACAATCGGTAAAGGAGCTAAGAAAGCAGATAGACGAGGCATTGAGTACATGAAGTGTATAGACACCACTTATTTCGTTGATTTAATCAGAAGACCATCAGCCATAAGGGCTGTAACACAGAAGTTAGATAAAGAGGGCGTGCATGCAACTACCGTTTTCAACGTTTACGAGGCTTTATTTGGTGCCGATGCGCTAAAGAAGAACTAAGTGGGCTAAGCGTAGAGACATATTAAATTCAAGATGTGATGTGGACCGAAATTTATAGACCGAAACGTGTAGAAGAACTCGTAGGGCAGGAAGCAGTAGTGAAACGGT
>DAOUUS010000011.1 GCA_030668065.1 Candidatus Methanophagales archaeon | reverse complement strand
GGGGTGAAGGTGGCTACGGGTGAGGAGATACAAAATCTATAAGCGATCTGTGCGCCATTTTCTACTTTTTTGGATGCTCCGTAACTCACGTTTGAATCTGGAGTGCGTGTTGATGTTAGTTATGCTCTTGTAATCATTCTTTCCCTAATTATGGCGAGATAGTAAACGCCATTTTACAAAACTGCACACTTAACACCGCTACAAGAAGCGGTGAAAAAAGGTTCCCTCAAAGTGGGGTCATTTTAACTACTCACACCCGCCCTTTTGGAGCATAGCAGGTTTAAGCGAAAAATATATACGTACCGTCTTTTAGATAAGTATATCATGAAGATAAAGAAGTTACATATCGAAATGAATACGCTAGTTTGTTATTGTTGAAACCCAAAGTTATTTATAGATCAAAATCTTCATATAAGGGTAGATCAGACATGATGGAAAATAAATTAGACCAAGAATGGTATGAAGGGGATGTTGAAGAAACAAGCGGGGATTATTCATTTACGGAATACGACTTGACTGCAGCACCAAATGATTTTAACATAAAGACAATATACGACTTTATTGAGTCGGGAGTAATGGAAATACCAAATTTCCAAAGGAATTATGTGTGGGATTTAAAGAGAGCTTCAAAATTAGTTGAATCCATTATTATTGGCTTACCAGTCCCTCAAATATTCCTGTTTGAAAAATCAAGAAATAAATTTTTAGTCATTGATGGGCAACAGAGGTTAATGACAATATACTATTTTATCAAGAAAAGATTCCCGAAAAGGGATAAACGCGCATTTATCGGAAGAGTCTTCGACAAAATTAAGGGCATACCTGATGATATCTTGTTTAATAATACGTATTTTGATAATTTTAATCTTTATCTTCCCTCAGATGTACCTAACCAAAGAAATGTTCTTAACGGTTTGAATTATTCAACTTTAGGAGATGATTATAAAACCATGTTTGAGTTAAGAACTATTAGAAATGTCATCATAAAGCAAAATATTCCTCCTGGAGATGACTCGTCTATCTATGAAATATTTAATAGATTAAATTCTGGGGGTATGAATCTAAAACCGCAAGAGATTAGATCTAGTTTGTATGCTTCAAGATTTTATGATTTGCTGTATAAATTAAATCAAGATGAAAGATGGAGGAAATTGCTTGGTACAGAGGAGGATATACATTTGAAAGACATAGAGATTCTTTTAAGAGCTTTTGCATTGTTAATTGAAGGATATAAAACTTATAGACCGTCTATGCTGAGATTCCTAAATAACTTTTCAAAGAAGAATAGTAATATAGAGCAAGAAAAGATTGAATATCTTGAGAAACTATTTGATGCTTTCTTAGAAAGATGTGAAGGGCTCGATATCAAGGCATTTAGTTCACGAAAAGGTAAATTTAATATATCCATGTTTGAGGCAATATTCGCCTCAGTTTGTGAAGATGCTTTTAAAAATAAAAACACTGAGGTTTCTCCAATAGATAATTCTAAGTTAAAAATATTAAAAGAAGATCAAGAGTTTTTTGATGCCTCTCAATCGGAGACTGCTAGTAAGAAAAACGTTATCAAAAGAGTTGAAAGAGCAAAAGCGATTCTTTTGGGTTAACATAAAATGCCAACGAATATTGTAGAAAATATATTCGAGGATTTTAGTGTACTTATCAAATATTTAGAAGAAAACGGTGAAATTTCCTTAAAAAATGAAGCAGACAATAATTTTAAGAAAGTACTTATACTAACGATCGCTAGCTACTTCGAAACTCAAATAATAGAAATACTACTAAGTTTTATAAGTAAGAAATCAAATAATGATGAAATAATAGTGTCACTTATTAAAAATAAAGCATTAAAGAGACAGTATCACACCTTTTTTGATTGGGATGGGAGCAACGCTAACCAATTTTTTTCGATGCTAGGTGAAGATTTCAAGAAAGAAGCGACAGGGGATGTTAGAAATGATACAATTATAGGCGAAGGAATAAAGGCATTTATCGAAGTCGGTAGATTGCGGAATGAATTGGTTCATAGAAATTTTGGAATTTATACGATAGATAAAACAGCTAACGAAGTACTAAAACTATACAATAAAGCATTATCCTTTATTAATTTCCTCTCACAGAAATTAGAATCGAAATAAAGTTTTTAAAAACATGTTTCCACACGTTCGGCACTCCGCCAAATTTGCTTTGACGGCGAAAAGCGAAAATAGCATAGGTTCATAAAGATATTAAAAAAGGTGTTGCGTAGAAGGGTAAAGAAGGAAGGAAAGTGGTCTTTTTAGATAGCTCAGAAATCATATTCTTTTAACAAAACAGTCATCTGCAAGTGAATCTCCATTTACAGGAGAGATCTTCTGGATGAGGATCGGGCGGGGCGAAAATGCATTCAACTTTAATGGTGGGATCGATCACTTCAGCAAAACGAATAAATTCTTCTCGATGCATATCTTTGCAGGCGTATTCGCTCAAACTGCTCTTCGGTATCAAGAAAGCACCCTTCGGGTGCAAATCAATTGGTAGCTACGGCTAAGCAGGGGATGGTTCCAATCTGATATTTTGGCTCTTCGCTATTTCATGTGGGTAGATGTGGTTAAGTGGCTGCCAAATAATCCAGAATCAGAAGATAAGGGCGGATAAATATAGCTTTAAAACTAAAAAGAAGGATTGAAAATGTTGGTAAGGTGATTGTGAGACAGCTTCTTATGAGCTTGAACTTGACATAAACCAAGGACAATATTGAGTTCATCTTTGCAAACATCTCTATAAACTCTACACCAACTGCTATGATGTTCATAAAGGGTTGAGGGAGCTCCAATTTACCGCAAGCGACCGATATACTATGACTAATTTGTTTATGTGGTTACATGGTGTTAAAATCTAAAGTTGGGATTATCCTATCGGTGATAGTTCTTGGTTATGAACTCTTGTAGATTTTGATAACTACGGACGCTCGACATTCAATAGGCCCCTCATGTAATCTGCTTCAGCGGATAGTATGGATATTGAGTTACCCATACAAAACAGCGAAGAGCCAATAGAATACATGGTGCGCTGGATTATATCAACGCGGAGACACCGTGCGTTCCTGCGTAGGGCTACATCAGAAACGATTCTTGGCAGGTTCTTTAAAGGGGGTAATTGAGATGGGAAATTTTGTAAACGGGAAGCGGAAAAAAATCCGTACTCAACAGCACATCTTCTTTTCCTAAAAGAATGTATTATTGTGAAAGAGAGATTGTGTGATGAAAGCGTTAGCACTATTATCCGGTGGCCTGGATTCGATACTGGCATTAAAGCTCGTCTTAGACCAGAGTATAGAAGTGGTCGCACTGAATATTATCCTGCCGTTTGTCACGGAAAAAGAGGATTATGCCGGTACAACAGCAAAAAAGTTAGGGATACCACTTGTACGAGTAGAAGCGGGCGAGGAATACCTCGCGATAGTACAGAACCCCAAGCATGGCTATGGCTCGGGAATGAACCCCTGTATAGATTGTCATATTTATATGCTGCGAGAAGCGAAGAGAATAGCAAAAGAAGTCGGTGCTGAGTTCATATTCACAGGAGATGTTCTCGGAGAACGGCCAATGAGCCAGTACAAGAGCGCTTTGAAACTCGAAGAGACCGAAGCTGGATTAGAGGGCCTGGTTTTGAGACCGCTATCAGCAAAGCTGTTGCCCGTGACGGTCCCGGAACGCAACGGTTGGGTAGACCGAAACAAACTGCTTGCTATTTCGGGCAGGAGCAGGAAACCTCAGATTGAGCTTGCACAAACGTTCGGTTTGCAAGACGAGTACCCCACACCGGCAGGCGGTTGTCGTTTGACCTACAAGGAATTCGCATCGAAAGTCCGGGATTTATTCGAGCATATGGAAAAAGTAACGATGCGAGAGGCGATGTTATTGCAAATCGGCAGACATTTCCGGGTTGGCACCGCTAAAATAATAGTGGGTCGAAATGAAGAGGAGAATACGCAGTTACTGGCATTGAAGCGTCCAGATAACTATGCTTTTGAAGTGCCAGATTACGGTAGTCCAATAACGATTTTGGAAGGCACAACGAGCAAAGAAGCGGTTGAAATTGCAGCAAAGCTGACGGCGAGATATTCCGATGCCGAAGAAAAAAGCGTGTTTGTTGATTACTGGGTTGACAAGAAAGAGTCTATTTTTGTTACTCCTCTTGACGAGACGGAGGTTGTTCGATTGAGGATATAGGCAGGGTACCAATCAGTTAGTTTTGCGGAAGACAAGGATATTCCGCTAGCTACAAGCGTTGTGAACCCGTCAACCCGTCCTTGCCAGACACCGAAGAACTCAACACACCTATAATATCAGCCTTCGCAATGGCGAGTATTCGTAACTTCAAATCCTCAAAATGTTTCTCAACGTCACCGTCCAGTTCGAGTTCTTCACCACCCATAAAAATCTCTGCCTTTATCTTCTCACCTACAATATCGTCTCTTTCCGGCTTTAATCTTATTATCATCGAATCAGCAGGCATAAATTTCGCGTATTCGTCCAGGGCCCCGCTCTTTATCCCCTCTATCAACCCATCGGCATCGCCGTCCGTGATGCCGATCATGCGAATGCCAAATCGCTTGAGTATGTCACCCGCAATGCAGGTTGTATCGTCTCCTATGATCACGGCAACGGCAATGTCGGCATCCTGTGACTCTATCTTCGGGAAAAGTGGCTCAACCGTATAGAAGAAGCCTGCCACCTTCTTTTCCGTTCCTTTCCGCGACCCGTCGCCTATAAACTTCGGTTTTGTCCTTCTGATTACGCTTGCTGTTTTTATCAGCTCGTTCTCCAAGTCCAGAGGCGGCAATTTCACAAGGTTATGCTGTATCAACGTGCCGCCCTGGATGTCCACAAGCTGTCCATCGCGTGCAACAAGCGTGACACTATCACCACGAGAAGCCATTCCGACAATAACGCCGTCCACCACGATTTTATCTCCCGGATGCACTCCTTTTAGCTCCCGGTACACCAGATCCGACTCTTTTTTGCATCTTGATTCGAGTTTATACGGTTCTCGTACTTCAAATTCTGTGAATAGTCCGGTTATATCCTTAAATACCGCTTCATCCTCGGTGTTCACACGCCATCGTATAATAATCCTGCTACGGTATTCTAATTGCACGAAAGAAAGGTTTTCCGTTGCTCCACCACTATCAACAAAATTCCTCAAAATGCCCTCGCCAAGCATGAATCCGCTCGTTTCGGTCTTCGCATGGTTCACAAGTACGATAAACACCAAATCGCGTTTTAAGAAGTATTTAATCACTTCAGACGGTTTCATGTCTTTGCTTATGTCTATCGTGTGCTGTAAGCCCGCATCAATGACCGCAGTTTTACCGGTTATTCCACCCAAAGCCGCTTCTACTTCAAACCCTGCTTTTCGTAGTCTTGCTAGCGCTTCTCCCGTTTCGCCCTCGTCTATTACCTCAGGTCCGTGGATTAGTACTGCTAAAGTGGTCATTAATAAAACACTATGTTTTTTAACGTTAAAAATTAAATATGTTTTATAGCGGGCTGCTTAGTAAGTGATAACCATGAACGTCCAGGAACGGCTATTGGTGATTGAGCAAATAGTAAACGCCGGCGTGGATACACAGGGAGCTGTGCGTATAATGGACCTCATGGGTGTTTCGGACTTCCACACAGAACTCTTAGAAGAGATTAAACTATACAGCGAGTACCTACCGAAGGCGCAGGAATTAGCGTTCACACAGGAGCAGCGGTATCTGCATTTTTTATGGGATGTTCTTGACAAACGCCCGATAAGCGTAGTCGTGAACTTTGCCATCCCATTCCGGCGTATCATAGCCAAGCGATTATTTAAACGGTGTGGCAACAATTTTATAGCAGAAGAAAACGTCCGTTTCAACTTCGGTCAGAATTTGGAGATCGGAAACGATGTTTTTATGAACCGCGGTGTGTACCTGGACACCAAAGGTGGACTCGTGCTGGGTGATTCCGTGGCATTGACTGAGGGTGTCGAGATTTATACGCATACACATTCGGAATCCGAGCATAGCCGGAGAAGTTACGGTAGGGTAGTGATAAACGATTTCACGAAGATATACGCCCATGCCACGATATTACCGGGGGTCACCGTGGGCGAACAGGCTATTATAGCCGCAAAATCGTTGGTGAGTAAAGATGTAGCGCCTAACATGGTTGTGGCGGGCAGCCCTGCGAAGGTAATCCGGGAACGAAAGACAAACGGAAGAAGTGGAGCAGGTTTGAGTCACATATGGCTTTACGATGCCGCATTTCAAAAATAATCGTGTCACACTAAAATACACCGTCTATCTTAGTACCACAACTCGTGCATTTTGAATCTTTTAGGTTATTCGCCAGAATCTGGAATCCCTCGCGCTGGATTAGCAACTCACCGCATTGATAGCAATAAGTATTCTCTTCACCTTCTCCCGGTATATTGCCTTCATACACGTATCTCAAACCGGTTTCTAACCCAATTGCCCTTGCCGCGCGTAATGCAGAAACAGGCGTTGGTGCTATATGGGTTAGTTTGTACGTGGGATAGAACAGAGAAATGTGCCAGGGGATGTCCACGCCAACACCTTTGATGAACTCAGCAATCGCTCTGAGATCGTCCTCTGAATCGTTCAATGTCGGTATAACTAACGTGGTTACTTCAACCCAAACGTCCAAACTCTTGTACAGCTTTATTGCATTTAGAACAGGGTCCAGATGCCCGCCGCAATTCTTTAGATACAGGTCTTCCGATAGCCCTTTCAGGTCTATGTTTACGGCATCCAGATAAGGCGCGATTGCACGTATCGCCTCCTCGGTAGTATATCCATTTGAGACAAAGACGTTGCTTATGCCTGCTTCATGTGCTAGTCTGGCAGTATCATAAGCGTACTCGAAGTATATTGTCGGTTCGGTATAGGTATATGCAATGATTCGGCAGTCATAGTCCTTAGCCGCCGCAACAATTTCCTGTGGCGATGTCTCTTCGCCTACTATCCTTTTATTGCCGCCTTTAGGCATCTGCGAAATCGAGAAGTTTTGACAGTTTTTGCAGTTTAAGTTACAGCCGACAGTTGCAACTGAGTATGACATTGCACCGGGATAGAAATGGAATAGTGGTTTCTTCTCTATTGGATCTATCCCCCTCGCTACTGCCTTGCCATAGACCAAGCTGTAAAGAGTGCCGTTCTGATTTTCTCTAACGCCACATATCCCTCGCTTCGTGTCGTTTATCTTGCAACGATGCGGGCATAGGTGGCATCTAACAGCGCTATTTTCCTGTTGCTCGTAGAACATTGCTTCTTTCATCTTAGCTGACACCGCCACATCAGGTTTTCTTTGCCACAAGGTAATTTTAAAAAGAAGTTATTAACTATTAAATAACTCAGTTCCAATCGAACCTCCAGCTATTGCAGCGTCAGGTACGAACTTCCCATCTTTTGCAAGCCGGTCCTGACACTTATAGAGTACCAAAAAGCTATATCTGTGGCTAATAATAACCACCTGGATTTTTATGTTCCCTCGTTCTATAAGTTTAGGGACAACGAAAAAGACCTTACGATGCCAGACAGAAATGGCCTAATAGCAAATAGGAAAGCAAAAGACAAAGTAGTAGTGCTCGACTTTGGAGGGCAGTATAGCCATCTCATCGTGAGAAGGTGTAGAGAATTAGGCGTTTGTGCAGCACTTCTCCCGTAGGACGTACCCGTAGAGGAGCTTAAGAATGAAATAGCGAAAGAAAATGGTATGATTAAATGTATTATCCTTTCCGGTAGCCCGTGTAGTATCCACGAACCGGGCAGTCCCAGCTGCAGTTCCGAGATTATTGATTTGGACATACCAATTCTCGGGATTTGTTATGGTGCACAGTTGATCGCATATACAAAAGGTGGCGTGGTAGGCGAAGGCATGAAAAGCGAATTTGGGAGGGCAGAACTGCTATTTAAAGATTCTGAGCTGTTTGATGGGTTGACCGAGCGTGGAAGCGAGAGTGGAATGATGAACGTGTGGATGTCTCATGGCGACGTGATAGAGCAATTTGATGGTGCGGATATAATAGGCCATACGATGAATACGCCCGTTGCAGCATTTCGCATCGCCAATAATTATGGTGTTCAATTCCATCCTGAGGTTCACCATACGGATAAGGGCGAAAAAATACTGTGGAATTTTTTGTATAAGATCTGCGGCTGCGAGCGCAATTGGGCGATTGAATCATTTATTACCGATAAGATAGAAGATATAAAGAGTGAGGTAGGTGATGATGGGAGCGTGATATGTGGACTCAGTGGCGGAATAGACTCTTCTACTACTGCATTGCTCGTCAATAAAGCCATAGGTGATAGACTCACGTGCATCTTCGTTGACAATGGACTACTACGAGAAGGCGAAAAGGAAACGGTTATAAATACGTTCGAGAATAACTTCAATATGAAACTGGTATTTGTAGATGCGAAAGAGCGTTTTTTGAATGGTTTGCGGGGCGTTACGGACGCCGAAGCGAAGCGGATGGTGATAGGCGAACAGTTCATAAATGTCTTTGAGGAAGAGGCGAATAAGCTAGGTAACGTTGATTTCCTCGCTCAGGGTACCATATATCCGGATAGAATAGAGAGTGCTGGGGCGAGCTCGCAAAAGTCATCACGAATAAAATCGCATCATAACGTGGGTGGGCTTCCGGAGAAGCTGGGACTGAAGCTGGTGGAGCCAATTGCGGATTTGTATAAGGATGAAGTGCGGGAAGTGGCGAAGGAACTCGATATGCCGCTTCCGATACTGAACCAGCATCCTTTTCCTGGTCCGGGTCTTGCAGCTCGTGTAATAGGTGAAGTTACAGAAGATAAACTTCGGATATGTCGTGAAGCATCAGAGATTGTAGAGGCGGAATTGAAGAATAGCGGGTGGTATGACAAAGTGTGGCAGGCATTTGCAATAGTGGGCGATGATGTCGCTACCGGTGTACTCGGCGATGCGAGAAGTTTGGGCAGAATCGTTACGATAAGGGTGGTTGAGTCCAAGGAGGCGATGACGGCCGATTTCGTGAAGCTGCCATATGATGTGCTGGAGAACATGAGCAAGCGAATAACAAATGAAGTTAAAGGCGTGACTTGGGTGACCTATGCGATTTCTTCTAAGCCGCCGGCAACGATAGAGCCATGTTAACACTTTTTCTTTTTTACAAAACACTTTCTTTCTAAAGAAAGAACCTGTGCTAAGAAACTATTTCTTTTGGTAAAGCTTTTCTTTCTAAGAAAAGGTTTGTGCTAAAAGAAAAATGGGATTGAAAAAATGTATGCAAAGGGAATAAGTTCACTGCCCCCTTATCTATTTGCGGAAATAGATGAGCGGAAAAAAGAAACGGAGAAGAAGGGTATAGATATAATAGACTTGGGGATCGGCGATCCTGACTTGCCGACACCACCGCACATAGTAGAAGCATTGTTCCACGCCGCAAAGGACCCTTCAAATCACCGGTACCCGTCTTATGAAGGAATGCTGTCGTTCCGTGAAGCCGTAGCGACCTGGTATAAGCAGAGAAAGCACATTAAGTTGGATGCAGAGGATGAAGTTCTAACGTTGATAGGGTCAAAGGAAGGGATAGCGCATTCGGCATTCGCATTTTTAAATCCAGGCGATATTGCCCTCGTTCCGGATCCTGCATACCCAGTATACAATAATGCAACGATAATGGCGAATTCAAGACCTTATTCTGTACCGTTAACAGAAGAGCATGGATTTAAGCCTGATTTAGAACGTATAGATAAAGGAATAGCGAGAAGAGCAAAAATCATGTTCTTGAATTACCCGAATAATCCCACTGCCGCAACTGCCGAAAAATCATTCTTTAAAGAGGTGGTGGATTTCGCTCGCGAAAATGAGATCATTGTACTCCATGATAATCCATACTCTGAGCTTACGTTTGATGGCTATGAAGCACCGAGTTTTTTGGCCGTCAAAGGTGCAAAGGATGTTGGTGTCGAGTTTGGTTCGCTATCTAAGACATATAACATGACGGGGTGGCGAATCGGTTTCGTAGTGGGGAATTCAGAGATATTAAAAGGTCTGAAGCTTGTGAAGACTAATATTGATTCCGGTGCTTTTCAAGCTGTCCAGATGGCAGGTATAGCGGCGCTAACTGGGCCACAAGACTGCGTAAAGCAGAACGTAGAGATATACAAAAGAAGGCGGGACCTATTAGCTGATGGATTGAGATCCAGCGGGATAGAGTTGGAAAAGCCAAAAGCCACATTCTATATCTGGGCAAAAGTTCCTTCGGGATTCTCGTCCATTCAGTTCTCCATGTTCTTGCTAGAGCGTACGGGCGTAGTTGTAACACCGGGGATAGGATTCGGTGAGGCGGGAGAGGGGTTCGTTCGGTTTTCTCTTTGTGTAAGTGAGGAAAGGATATTGGAAGCGTGTGAACGGATAAAAGGGCTGAACATATAGTGTGAGGCGAAATAGCGGGCAATGACGGAACTTAAATTCACGAAGATGCAAGGCTGTGGTAATGATTTCATACTGATAGACGATCGAGAAGCAGGAATACCAGAGCAGAAGAAGGGCGAACTCGCTGGATTGATATGCCAACGCGGATTCTCAGTAGGTGCAGATGGCGTATTATTCCTTTGTATACCTACTACAAGTTCGTATGAGGTGCGGATGCAGGTTTTCAATGCCGATGGTTCCGAGGCAGAGATGTGCGGAAATGGAATGCGATGCTTTGCCAAATATGTGTACGAAAGAGGAGTAGTGCAAAGTAGGAGAATGAAAGTAGAGACGTTAGCCGGGTTGATTGTTCCGGAAGTGGAAGTTGATGAAAAGGGTGCGGTAACTTCTATCCGGGTTTTTATGGGCGTGCCGGAGTTTAATAAAATAGAGCAAATGCTTTTTGTGAATGATGAAATAGGAGCGATTAAACTGACCGCGTTGAGTCTTGGCAATCCACATGCTGTTGTCATTGCTGACTCGTTTGATGAGTTGGATGTTGATAGAGTGGGAAAAGCAATAGAATCTCATAAAGCGTTCCCTAACAAGACTAATGTTGATTTTGTAGTGCGTAACGCTAAAAGAGAGATAAGCGTGAGGACGTATGAGCGAGGGGTAGGGGAGACGTTATCGTGTGGCACTGGGTCAACAGCATCGGTGCTTACATTAAATACGCTTGGATATGTAAATTTAAATGAACTGGTTATAGTACATACAAAAGGTGGAGATTTGGTAGTGGAGCTAAAAGAGGAAGGTGCATATTGTACGGGTCCTGCGGAAGAAGTGTATGAGGGTGTAGTTAAGGTGAGTATCTAAGTTAGGGTGTCTGAATGAATCAGGGCAATCACAAGATCACACACAACCTTTCTTTGGAAAGGAAAGCGTGACTAATGAAACAGGTTTTTCTTTTAGCACATGTTTTATATCTAGCAACTCATATAATATATAACAATACAGAAATGAAAACCATAATCCAAATCCATAAAGAGGACAAATATTTTGTAGCCGTAGATTTGATAACAAATGTGGCGGATCAAGGACTAACAGAGGAAGAAGCGGTAGCAAATTTAAAAAAGGGGCTGGAAGAGCATTATCAAATCCTTATGGAACTCGCTCCAAAGGGTGGAAAACTCTCTTTTTTAGATATCGAGGTAGAAAAATATGCCGAAACTCCCAGTTCTGTCCGCTAAGGATGCTATAAAAATTCTGAGGAAGTTTGGATTTCAAGTTTACCGTCAAACGGGAAGTCATATTCATCTGTGGAACGAAGAGCGAAAACTGCTTGTTACTGTTCCAAACCATTCAGAGTTAGCGAAGGGAACGTTAATCTCGATTATGAAGCAAGCAAAGATAAAAAGAGAGGATTTTCTCTCTAAATTGAAATGAATCTACAGCCTCACATGAATACCATTATCTTTCAAATACTGTTTCACTTCACGAATTGTGTATTCCTTGTAGTGGAATATGGAAGCGGCAAGTGCTGCTGAAGCGTCCGTGAACTTGAATACGTCCTTTATATGCTCGGGCAGCCCGCAACCACCAGATGCTATTACAGGTATATTTACCCGGTCGCAAATAGCACTCGTTAACTCCAGATCGAAACCGTCTTTTGTTCCATCTCGGTCCATGCTCGTGAGCATTATTTCACCTGCGCCTCGTTCCTCTACCTCCATCGCCCATTTTAGCGCGTCCACGCCCGTGAACTTCCGACCGCCGTAGAAGGAGCATTCAAACCAGCATTTGCCTTCTTTCGTTTCTATTATCTCTCGTGCAGCATCTTCATTTCGCACATATCGTCTCTTCGCATCTATTGCAACCATACAAGCCTGACTGCCAAAGCGTCTCGCAATATCGTTCACCAGTTTGGGGTTCTTCAGTGCTGCTGTGTTCACCGAGACTTTATCTGCGCCCGCGTTGAATGCTCGTCTCGCATCCTCTAAGCTGTGAATACCACCACCTACTGTAAGAGGCATGAACACGTTACTCGCAGTTTTCGCTATTACATGCGCCATCGTCTCTCTTCTTTCGTGCGATGCGGTGATGTCTAAAAAGACAAGCTCGTCTGCGCCTTGCTCATCATATTCTGCTGCAAGATCCCAGGGGATACCCGCGTATCTTATCTGCTTGAATTCTATTCCTTTTACTACTCTTCCTCCGGGCACGCCGAAGTCACAGTCCAAACAGGGGATTATCCGTTTCGCTAACATTTTGTTTTGTTTTCCATCATAATTTAAACTCCTTTACGCTTTTTAAATATTTTTATTCGTTCTAAGAGTGACATTGGGCCTTTAGTTTAACGATATCTGTATATGCGAAGTTGCCGACCGATAGATGGAGGAGCATTTTTGGAGAGCACCGAAGGTGTGAACAGCATACACAGTGTTAGGTACCGTAGGACTCATTCCTTCAAATTTGTCCTGATATATTTGAGGATTATGTCCCTAAGATAATCGCAATTCCCTTTTGATGCTTTAAGCACGCCATTAATCCCGGTATCCAGCTTGAATTCTAAATGAAGTCTCGACTTTTCTGTCGCCTTTTTGAAATCATAATCCTGTTTTTTTAGCTCCCAGTAAATTATTCGACTCTTTATTGGGGTGATATCAAAGTCATCCGTTGTTATAAATTGCTTTGCTTCCATGCAGTATTTCTCAGAAAAAAACCAAAGATTCTCATACACCCGTTCTCCGTCTTCCTTTATGTAGTCCGTTATGAAAATACCTGTGATTTCATCGGGGCAAATCTCCCGGTAAAAATCATAGATCCTCTCAACCTTTTCACCAATAGCTCCTATTATGTCTACATCCTCCAGATATTTTTTAAACTCTTCTTTCATGCTATCTCCTCCGTTTGCTTTTCCCTAATCTCCATAATCATGCCCTCAACATAATGAAGTATATGCCCTAAATATTTTGTAGCAAATTCATCGCTTTTATAATCCCATTGCCACTTTATATCTTCTTCTCTAATCCCTTTTCTCTTATCTTCATAGTATTTATGCAGCAATCTCCGAATTACCTCTTGTACTTATGTTGTTATTTGAATCTCAATTGAAATATCAATCTTTTCTGTATCCCAATTAACTCCTGGAATCTCAAATTCTTGTTTCGTATATACATGTGCAGCATAATACCCCTCTTCTCTAGCTTCGAGAAAAACTCGACACTCCATACTACGTGACTCACAAAGTGATTTTATTTTATCTATCATGAACTCAACACCATCTAGATATTTAACTACAAACAGTGTTCTTATAATGTCATTTACCTTAGTATGCCAGCTATCAGGAAGTATCCATTCTCCTTCCGGCTCATCGGGCCAACGCTTGTTCTCTAAGATATTTTTCCTAAATGTTTTTAATAAAAATGAATCGAAAGGCTTTATGTATATCTTTGGTTTAAACTCCGGTATCAATAGAGAGTATCCTGTTTTTACTAAATATTCTTCATCATACTTTTTGAGATTCTCGGTTAGTTGAATCCAAAAATCGGATTTTTCGAGATTCGACTTGATTCTACCTGTTACGGACTCATAATATGTCTGGGTCCTATCGGAAATCTCAGATCCATGTTTCTCTTTTAACCATTCTTTGTATTCATCAATGTTTTGGGGCTTTTTAGTATCCATATTCTCACCCTTGGACCATTTCTGTGTTGTCTAACGTTGAATAAACGAATCTAACTTCGATTATCCCTCCAATACGGGAATTGATACAAAGCACTTCGTTTATCCACGACTCGTGACGAACTATCCCGCTTATCATTTTCACCTCATTTTACAGTGGACATTTTATCTTATATATATGCTTATTGTTCACTTAAGTTTCGGAATATAAAAGCATTTCATAATCTCAACATTTACAGATACTTACGAAATTACTTAAAATCTGCAACCCTTTCTTTGACGACTTCTCCGGATGAAACTGAACGCCATATACGTTCTCCTTATTCACAACCGCAGCCAATTGCACGCCATATTCTACCGTT